>NZ_AHCD03000032.1 GCF_000238295.3 Pseudoalteromonas rubra | reverse complement strand
GTAGACAGAGCGGTGTTGTCTATTCATCCATGAAGCTGGTATCTAGCAGTCTTTGGATACACTTCTTTGTGGAGGGCTCTTTTGCGCTGTGAATAGGTCTGCGTTCTCTAAAATAGCTCATTTCACCTTGCGCAAAGGCCGCGCTAAAGCACGACTTTGCACGATAGCTGCGAAGCGTTGCTTCGGTTTCTCGTCACCCTGACAATCATATCTAGGTTCATCATGCTAGAAAGTGTGCGCTCACTGGAAGGTACAATGAACTAAGTATTCACCCTGATGCATTTTTTGTTTTAGTCCGCCAGTGAGTTGCTGTGCGACTAACTCCGGGCTGCCTGCAACCGAGTGGAGCGTACAGCCATGTGACTTTAAATAGGCTGGCATTTGGCTGCTGTCTATGTCCCATACTATTGGCTCTCCCAGCTTGTCCAAATGGTGATACAGTAATTTAGGTATCGTGTTTTTGGGGCTTTCCTGGGGTTCCAGAGTGGAAAAAATAAATTGAGTGTCCTTGCCAGATAATATCCGGATCGAATCAAAAAGCAGATTGACGTCCTGTTCGCTTAAATACATTAAAACACCCTCGCAGATAAACAGCGTTAAACGTTCTCGGTTGAATGCGCTAAATTCGGCGAGTGCAGTATTTAACTTTTGTTGAGCAAAGTCCACAGCCAAAAAATGGATACTCTGACTCTGAGCAATTCCCTTTTCGAATGCCTCGACCTTGAGAGCTTGGGTGGAAGGGTGATCAATTTCAATAAAGTTAACCTCAGGGTGGACTTGTTGAAGACGCCAACATAGCGAGTCAAACCCTGCGCCTAGCACCACAACTTGGGTGATTCCATCTGAGATAGCATTTAGCGTAAGTTGCTCAATATGCCGCTTACGCAGCACATAATGCAGAGAAATACCCGGCAGCAACAGGCGCTCCTTTAATTTAGAAAATTTGCAGAACCACCAATTATCGAGCTGTTTAAGCCTATGGCGGCCATGCAGGCTGCCCTGCATTATCTGGCGTGATACTGAAATCACGTTCTCGTCGACTAAGTTTCCGTGTGGAGAGTTTTTGGCGGCAAATAACAGGCCCTGAGCGACGGTAAAAGCGGTAGAGCTGGCTTCATTGTCTTTCATTATCTGGCCTCACGATAAAAAACAATGCTGTTTTCTGTTAGGCCGATACAGCCTGCCTGAGCCTGGCGTTCCAAAAATGCCTGGCTTTCATCACGCTTAATCCCCGAGATAACAGAAAACGCATGTCCACCCATTCTGACAACACGTTGATGCGGCTTTCGCAGCATAGGTTGTGCGGTTTTTGCCAGTTGCTCCAGAAAAAACGCTAACCTTTCTTCGCGTGAGGCATGTGCGTAAATGAGTGCTCTTCGGCCGACATCTCGAAGTTTTTGTTCCATCACTTGAAGGACCACTTTCATATAGCTCTGATCTTGATTGACCTGGTGCCAGAAGTCTTTTTTCTTTAGTACCAACAGATCTGTGTTTACGATGGCTGTAGCGTTGACTGTGCGTGCCTGTTCATCAAACAGACATGATTCACCGAATAACTCTCCGGCCGTTAGGGTCGCAAGGTCAAAGTCCTGTTGTTCGGTCGTGGTGTCCATGGTGATGCTGATGGCGCCACTGCTGATGAGGTAAGCTTCATTCGCATTTTCATCTGCTGTGTTAAAAATCTCTGTGCCAGCGCTGACCAGCAAATACTCGTAGCATTGTGAGAATAACTCGGTCAGTTTTGAGTGTGTTCTTGGGCCACCAAATGCCCATTGAGTGATCTGCTGCATGGTGCAGTGCATAGGCACCATAGAAACGGAAATATGTTCATGACGGACTTGTGCGCCCAGGGCTTTCAGGCCCATGCGTTTGTATAGGGCCAGCGTTTCTATGTTCGCGGTCGTGATTATATCAGTGACGCCTCTTACTTCGCCGATATCACAGCTCAGTTTAAAAAGCGCCCGAAATAAATCGCGACGATTTCGCCATCTGGCATCAATCGCAAACATGCCCGAGTTCGCCAGCAAAGGGAGGGGTAAGTCCTGTGATTGGGCTTGTTCAATAAGTTGCATGCGGTATTGGTTGAAGTCGTACATCTGATCCGCTGGCAGTCTTAGCGCACCATCGATAACCACACGTATAGTGCCAACCGGTGTTTCGCCATCATAGGCGATAATATTATAGCTATCAGGCATACCATCAAACATATCCATAATAATGTGTTGCGGATTTGCCTGCATATAGGCGTATTCTTTCACGTAAACCCGATACCTAAGTTGGTATACATGATTAAGCTCAACCGGCGTAGTAGCAACTTTGACTCTGATAGACATTGAACAGGACTTTATATTGTTTATTGCAAAACTGTATTGTAACCTTTATTTATTAAAATTATAAAACGATTAATGAAATAGTCGTGGGGAGGCGGGAGTTTAGTGATCTGTTCACAACGACCGGCGGGTATATTAGTCTTGTGGACACCGCTGAGAAGTGCGCATTTTCATTATGCACTTTAATATTCAGCAATATTTGACAAAGGAGAGTGAAAATTTTATTTGAAGAATGTGGCTGCGGAATAAACAGCATAATGCTCGCTGAGGGGCGATGGGCCACGCCCCATAGAAAGCAAGCTAGCAGAGATATTCCGAATTAATCACATTGCTCTGATATACCAAGTTTTCATCTAATATTAGCTCGGCTTCTTGTTCCGACGCCGCGAGTTCCCCCCGGCTTAATACGTGTAGTTTTAAAAGGTCATAAACAGATACCTGGTGGAAGTTTAAAGACGCTTTGAGCAGCGTTTCAATATTGGTGCGATTGTTGTGGACATTATTACAAGACTCAAGCTGGTTAGAAGAGCCGGCCAGATCAAGCCAGATAACCTCTCGTTCTTTAATATCGAATACCGCAACCATGCATGAATGACTTGTCGCACTAATGGAGATTCTTTGTTCTACTGTCGTTGCATCAAATATTTCACCGGCCTGGCCTTGCTGCTCTCGAAACATCCACCCTGCATTGGCTTGTTGTTCGGGTAATGGGCCACCTGAGTAAACCCTAACATCCAGCGAGATATAACGAATGCTGATGTCTGTGATAGAGTCGAGCTCTATATCAATAAATTCGCACGCGCCATGCGGCTCTGGTGCATGGGTTATGTCGCCACTGTGGACAGCCCTGTAGTTGTTACAAGACTCGTCGCTACGAAGCGCGTAATAGGCAATTTCTGAGTGAAAAGTCAAGGAGTCGGTTAAGAAACACGCTGATAAGTCGATGTCGTCTCCGATCCAATGGACAAAAAATCGCAGCACATTTTTGTCGCCCATCGGTAACCTGGTTCCGCGTTGAACAACCTTCAACCCTTCAGCAGCGGTTCGCATTTGCAGCGGCACCGGCGCTTTTGCTAATGCCGGAGCTATCCAGACTTTACCGAGGCCGGGCAATCGCGAAAAGCGCGCCATAAGTGCATTTGTTATCATCTCAACTAATCTTTGCAGTATCGACGCGGCAATCCGTGGTAAGTCACCGTTAAGCACCATTGCTTTGGCTATTTGGCCTTTTGGTATCGCGACCCGAGTCATTGTTACAGTGTTCTGATCAGCGCCGCTTGTTGCGCTCTCGCAGGCGCTACGATGGTTAAAGTGCCCCAACATTTGTACCAGAACCCGAGTATCGACATCTGAAATTACGCCTGAAAATCTGTCCAGTATGACTTTCGCTTCATCTTCAGAGAACACACGAAGTAGGTGGTCGACCCGCCTTGCAAACTCTCCGGGTTTTTTAGCAAGCAGGTCTAAAAGAGGCGTCAGCGACCGATCTGCCAGTGCTTGTTCAATAATGCCATTGTATCCCTGAAGCTTGCCATTTCTGAGTTTGGCTGCGATTTCTCTGCTAACAGGTGCCTCTTCGAATGTTCCAATGTGTAAACAATGAAACAATCGTTTCCATTTTCCCTTTTGGCGAATAATGTCATCTATGTTGATAACTGGCTCTAGCTTTTCGACAAGCCAACGGCGATCTGCTTTGCTCAACTTGAACTTCGTATTTGAGGCCAGTGATATATCTCCTTGAGACAAGTGCGTTGCAACGCGCAGGATATCTGTTGCAGTGGCAAGAGGAAGCTCTGAAATTGACGGCATATTGGCCAGTCTGCCTTCAGCGATTAGCTGGCAGCGCGTCTCCTTAAATGGAATGTCATCTGGTATATGTTTTTCCAGTATTTGTTCGTCAAAGTGGCTGACAAAGTGACGAATAATTTCCCGGTCAAACTCGGGAAGTGACGCGTTGCTGGAAAGTATTTCACTGAAAATGCGAATATACTCGTTACTCGAAATCAGTCCAATGGGCTTTAACTTGACAGCCTCTGACAATGGCAATCTGAGTTCTTTGGTGTAATCTGGTTGCCAGGCTCCCTGGCTAAAATAGTGCCCTATGGCATTAAAGAATAGTTCGACCTGGTGTGCATCATAAACTTGCTTTGGGAAATTGGGATATAGTGGCTCCCATACCTTATCTGCCCCCACTAAAGTCTGAAGAGTCTGAAATATCGATGCGCTTTGCTGGGGATTACAGACAAGAGCATTGAGTGCCTCGTCCTCAAAAATAAACCCCAGTTCGATGGCTTCAAGCTGAAGTTGCATTTTGCTTTCTTCCCGGCTCGACGCCAAAGCAGGCAATACAACTGAGAGCTTCTTGCGTATGGCTATTTCCTGGGCAGGAAAGGGGAGATACGGGTTTGAATCTGGATTATCTTTTGAGGCATCTTCCTCAGATACGTGCTTGCGCAGAATCTTTGCCCAGAAATCATCTTCCAACATTTGTGACATTAAACTCTCTTCATAACTTTATTTTGTGTTAGACTAGAATCGAGGCTATGGTGTACCTTCCTTCTAATACATTATGATATCTAGGTACACCGCTTTCCTCAACTTTCAACGTCTCGCGTTTCCCCTTTACATTGCTACACTATCTTCAAGAAACTTGTGTTCATTGCTGTTGGTCAACTGAATTTAAACGCTTAATGATAGCCTCCAAGGGCCTGCATTTTTTGCTTGAATGGTTTATAAAGGGTTGGGTAGTATCGACATCTGAAATTACGCCTGAAAATCTGTCCAGTATGACTTTCGCTTCATCTTCAGAGAACACACGAAGTAGGTGGTCGACCCGCCTTGCAAACTCTCCGGGTTTTTTAGCAAGCAGGTCTAAAAGAGGCGTCAGCGACCGATCTGCCAGTGCTTGTTCAATAATGCCATTGTATCCCTGAAGCTTGCCATTTCTGAGTTTGGCTGCGATTTCTCTGCTAACAGGTGCCTCTTCGAATGTTCCAATGTGTAAACAATGAAACAATCGTTTCCATTTTCCCTTTTGGCGAATAATGTCATCTATGTTGATAACTGGCTCTAGCTTTTCGACAAGCCAACGGCGATCTGCTTTGCTCAACTTGAACTTCGTATTTGAGGCCAGTGATATATCTCCTTGAGACAAGTGCGTTGCAACGCGCAGGATATCTGTTGCAGTGGCAAGAGGAAGCTCTGAAATTGACGGCATATTGGCCAGTCTGCCTTCAGCGATTAGCTGGCAGCGCGTCTCCTTAAATGGAATGTCATCTGGTATATGTTTTTCCAGTATTTGTTCGTCAAAGTGGCTGACAAAGTGACGAATAATTTCCCGGTCAAACTCGGGAAGTGACGCGTTGCTGGAAAGTATTTCACTGAAAATGCGAATATACTCGTTACTCGAAATCAGTCCAATGGGCTTTAACTTGACAGCCTCTGACAATGGCAATCTGAGTTCTTTGGTGTAATCTGGTTGCCAGGCTCCCTGGCTAAAATAGTGCCCTATGGCATTAAAGAATAGTTCGACCTGGTGTGCATCATAAACTTGCTTTGGGAAATTGGGATATAGTGGCTCCCATACCTTATCTGCCCCCACTAAAGTCTGAAGAGTCTGAAATATCGATGCGCTTTGCTGGGGATTACAGACAAGAGCATTGAGTGCCTCGTCCTCAAAAATAAACCCCAGTTCGATGGCTTCAAGCTGAAGTTGCATTTTGCTTTCTTCCCGGCTCGACGCCAAAGCAGGCAATACAACTGAGAGCTTCTTGCGTATGGCTATTTCCTGGGCAGGAAAGGGGAGATACGGGTTTGAATCTGGATTATCTTTTGAGGCATCTTCCTCAGATACGTGCTTGCGCAGAATCTTTGCCCAGAAATCATCTTCCAACATTTGTGACATTAAACTCTCTTCATAACTTTATTTTGTGTTAGACTAGAATCGAGGCTATGGTGTACCTTCCTTCTAATACATTATGATATCTAGGTACACCGCTTTCCTCAACTTTCAACGTCTCGCGTTTCCCCTTTACATTGCTACACTATCTTCAAGAAACTTGTGTTCATTGCTGTTGGTCAACTGAATTTAAACGCTTAATGATAGCCTCCAAGGGCCTGCATTTTTTGCTTGAATGGTTTATAAAGGGTTGGGTTTATACCAATTTCACTTAATACCTGGTCTATTTGAAGGAGCAAATAGGACGCTAACAGCGTTAAAAATTTCTCATTTAGAACAACTAAATAGCAAAATTTTTGCCTTGTTATCGACCCTTTTTTCTCGCCTCAAAATAGATCACTTAATTAAGCAAATTGGTATTAGATAGGTAAACCCCGTTACTGGTTGGTGTACTCTAGGTCAAATAACTCCCGGCTCGGTGGCCGGGAAGATGGTATTACTGACTATTTGGTTTTGGGTACCACTTTAAAGATCCCGCTGCCGTCTATACCCAGGTAGAGATCACCGTTCGGATGCGTGGCGATGCTGCGAACGCGCCCGGCACCTTCGAAGAGTTTACTATGACCAACCACCTTGTTGCCATCGAGCTCAACTAATACCAGGTGAGCAAACTTCATCGCGCCAACAACCAGGTGACCTTGCCAGTGTGGATATTTATCACTGGTAACGAACGCCATTCCTGAGGGGGCGATTGAAGGTACCCAAACCCAGTCCGGTTGTTGCATACCGGTACGGGAGGTCTCATCGGTGATCTTGGTGCCGTTGTAGTTGATCCCATAAGTAATGACGGGCCAGCCGTAGTTGCGTCCTGGCTTGATTATGTTAATTTCATCGCCGCCGCGCGGGCCATGTTCATGTGTCCAGATCTCGCCGGTTTCAGGGTGCATAGCCATACCCTGTGGGTTTCTGTGGCCATACGAGTAGACACTTTTCCGTGCATCTTTGTGTTTTGCAAACGGGTTAGATTTCGGGATGCTGCCATCAGCATTGATACGGTGTATTTTGCCAGCATCGTGATCTAAACGTTGGGGGTGTACATCCCGATTGCCCCGGTCACCGATTGAAAAATACAGATAGCCGTCTTTATCGAATTCAATACGAGAACCAAAATGGAACGCACGTTCGGTATTTGGGTAGCCATCAAATATTAATTGCTTATCGATCAGCTTCATGTCTTTCAGTCGGGCACGCATGATAGAAGTGTTACTGCCTTTTTCTTTGCCTTCAAAGCCCGAATAAGAAAAGTAGATCCAGCCATTTTTATCGAAGTTAGGATCGATCTCGATATCCAGCAGGCCACCCTGGCGCTCTGCATGTACCTCAGGTACGCCTTCAATTGGCTTGTCGATTAGTTTCCCTTCTTTGATCAGGCGGAGCTGACCCGACCTGTCCGTGACCAGCAATTCCTTGTCATTTAGCCAAACCATTCCCCAGGGGATCTGAATGCCTCTGGCTACCAGCTCCAGCTGATAGTTGTCCGCGCTCTTTGCCAGTTCGATGGTCTGCGGCTCCACAGCCTGAACGCTTTGAGCAGAGATAAATAATAAGCTTAACGCAATTTTGTTTAGTGTTTTCTTCATGCTTGTTCAACTTAAGTCCACAGAAAGATACTCACAGGTTAGCGTGTTTTGGTAAAAAATGTCGGCAGGTGCGGTAAGTGACAGGTATCCTTTTGGGGTTGCGTGTGGACGAATTTTTGCTCACTTAAGTCAGTTGAGTAGAAATGCCGCCAGAATGGCTCATGACTCTATCATTCCTAACCTTTCTTTAACTTTGTCGGTGTTAGCTACAACTGGGTTGTCTTTAACTTTATGATAGTTATTGTAATTTGTTTTATCTCGGTAACTTTGTTTGGGTTTGGATAAAAACAGCCTGACTGCATTTTCACTACAAGTTTTACAAACACAAACGCTAATTCCGAAGTCTTTAACATGCCTTACATTGTTGCGAATTTCTTTAATTTGAACGTGTCAGCGTTGTCATATAGGCTTGCGCGAATTTTTTAGCTTTCCCCGGAATGTGTACCTATGTCATTTAGTTTTCGACATACAGCTTTGCTTTCGAGCGCCTTACTGATGGGCGCTTCACCTGTTTTCGCCAATACCACTGAACTGGATACACTCAAGCGTGAACTGGCCAGCCTGGAACAAAAAGTGGCTCAGCTTGAGGCACACTCTGACAGTGCCGATATACACACAGAAGAACCTGAAAAAGGTGTTCAGGTCGGCGGAGCAATCCGTTTTAACTATGGTATGAACTCTTACGATCAAGACAGTGAACGTCGCAGTGGTGACATAGATTTTGATTTGGTTCGTATCAATTTATCCGGAGAAGTTGCTGAGGTTGGGATCAATGCAGAAGTGCGCTTTCATGACTATATGCGCGTTGTTAAGTTCGCTTACCTGGACTATGACATCACGCCACAGTGGCAGGCTCAGTTGGGTTTAGCGCCGGTCCCGTTTGGCAATACACCGGTTGCGTCACACAGCTATTTTATGACGCCAAATTACTTTGTGGGTCTGGAAGAGGACTATGACTTAGGTCTGGTGTTTAAACGCGCTATGCAGGACAACTGGCAGCTTGATTTGGCGTTTTTTAAAAATGATGACCATGGAGGGATTGACGGGTCGGCGCAAGATCGTCAGGACCGCTACTCTGTAGATCTCGTTGGTCTGCGCGGTGTAGGTGAAGGGGTCTATGATGCGCCCGGTCAAAAACTAGCTGAGTACAATACGCTGGCAGGACGCTATGCATATCAGTTTGAGCATGCGCTCGGGCAAACCCAGATTGGCGTGTCTGCGCTGCATGGTGGTCTGGATAATGGTATTTCCCGCGCTGGCGACTATCAGGCCTGGGCAGTACATGCGTCCAACCGGTATGAGCAATGGTATTTCCACATTCAACACACTGAGTATGATTATCAGGTTGATGCGTCAACGCAACTGGTTGTGGCGGCAAATGCCATGTATGACACCATAGCGGCAAAAGCTTCCTCAACCACTTTGGGCGTGTCGTACGATTTATCGGTGGCATTGGGACCCATCGAAGATCTGACTCTGTATAATGATTTTGGTTTGATGCACGATAAGTCCGATGACAGTGCTAACACCTGGATGAATATTACCGGTGTATCTGTCGCTGCGGGTCCAATATTGGCCTATATCGATCTGGTACATGCTCAAAATCAGCCCTTTATTGGTGGCACGCTTGTCGGTGATAGTGATGACTTTGAACGCCGTTTTAACATCAACGTAGGCTATTACTTCTAATCCCGGGCATCACGCAACCTCTGAGCTGAATGCTCAGAGGTTGCGTTGAGCAGCGTGAATTACAGCTTGCAGTAATCCCCAGAACAAGCCAGTTTTGAGCACTGCTGCGAGCAGTCGACCATCGATGTAATTACACATAATATGCCTGCAGAAATAGATGCAGCTTCCTGACCGCCTGCAACCTGAGGTGTTGCGTCCTTTGCCAATCCAGCGTGCTTATCCGATAAACGTTTTAATTGGGTCTTTTTAACCTTTAATTTCATGATTATTCCTTGTTGATATGGGTATTTAATAGTCTCGGACAGCGTCTTTTTTTGGGTTGATTAGGTGCGCCGCCCACTGTATTTAATCGCATACAAATTAATTGGTCAAACATTTTTACTAAATAAAAATATATCTAATAAATACAGTGGGGTAGTGTGTTTTTGAGTCAGTAATTCAAGGAAGGCTGGTCGACTTACTAAGTGATTGGGAAAATCATTTCCCATCGTATATTGTTCTTATTGTGTAATAGAACAATGCATTTGAAGTAAACCTGTGTTGAGTGCAGAAGCGTGTATCGATTGAAGTGGGTTGGTTTATCGCGGCGCCGTTTGGTGCACGGCGCCTGAGGTTGGTTAGTTGTCTAACCCAAATGGATCGTCGATTGACTGTGCAGGTTGGGTAAACCATTTTGGTCCGTTTGAGGTCATGTAAAAATGATCTTCCAGTCGGATGCCAAATTCACCCGGAAGAACCAGCATAGGTTCATTAGAAAAGCACATACCGGCCGCCAGCGGCTGCGGATTGTCTTTTACCAGATACGGCCACTCATGAATGTCCAGTCCAATACCGTGTCCGGTGCGGTGTGGACAGCCAGGTAACTGATAGTCAGGCCCCAGGCCTTGTTCAGCCAGATAGCTGCGGGCAGCGAAATCGACATCGCCACACGGAGTGCCAATTTGCGCGGCCTCGAATGCGGCGAGCTGGGCATTTTTTTCGTGTTGCCACATGGCGCGTTGATGCGCTGTTGGTTCACCGAATACATAGGTCCGGGTAATATCACTCAGATAGCCATGGAGCTTACAGCCGGTATCTATTAAAACTACATCACCTTGTTTTAGTATTTGTGGATCTTTCACACCATGAGGAAAAGAGGTAGCTGTGCCAAACAGCACAATACAAAAATAGTTACCAGTTGCACCTACTTTACGGTGCGCTTCGTTAATAAAGGCTTCTACTTCTGTTGTAGTGATCCCTTCATGGAGTATCGACGCGGCCGCTTTGTGCACGGCCAGCGTCATGTCCATGGCCCGCTGGATCAGAGCCAGTTCATTAGCGGATTTATGCATACGACAATGCGCCGTGACACATTTAGCATTGATCAGGTTAAGTGCAGGCCCTGCCTGGCGTATACCATCGGCGATAAAAAAGGCCGCGCTTTCATCAATACCTAGCGTGGCTTCGGGTGCGATGTTTAAGTCGTTCAGTACTTTGACAAGCAAACTGTAAGGCGACTGCTCCTCCTGCCAGGTATGCATGGGACCTTCAATGACCTGATAGTCTTTGATTGAGCCAACTTCGAAAAAGGGCACAATGAACTGGACGTCGCCTTGCGCTGGTAAAACAGCCCCGACCATACGCTCGCTTGGGTACCACTGTAAGCCAGTAAAGTACTTCAGGTTGGTGCCCGCATTAAGATAGACTGCGGCAATCTGA
The DNA here is from genome assembly GCF_000238295.3 of Pseudoalteromonas rubra. Classification (NCBI taxonomy): domain Bacteria; kingdom Pseudomonadati; phylum Pseudomonadota; class Gammaproteobacteria; order Alteromonadales; family Pseudoalteromonadaceae; genus Pseudoalteromonas; species Pseudoalteromonas rubra. Next base: position 206,857 of record NZ_AHCD03000032.1, on the reverse strand, counting down.
TGCTCGCGCATATAGGCTTGCGCTGTTGCAATACGCTGCTGATATTCTTCTGGTTTAATTGCAACGACGTCCCGGGTCATGTCTGTCAGTGCAGCCAGTGCCGCTTCACGATTTTGGTAACCTATGCCTTTCATAGTGATTCCTGTTTGTTATTCGTTATTGAAAACGCGCAATACTGTACGGGCCAATATCCAGCGTTGTGGGTTGGTTTGCAATGCATTGTGCGATGAGCTCACTGGTGATTGCGGCCTGAGTAAGCCCCAGGTGCTGATGTCCCAGTGCAAAAAAGATGTTTGGGTGATCCGGCGCCTGTCCTATAACAGGTAAGGAATCAGGGAGTGAGGGTCTGGGACCCATCCAATGTTCGCCTTGCACTAACGTGTCGCTGCCTTCAAGCAAAGCCCGGGCATGCGTCAGTAACATATCTGCTCGCTCATAGTTGGGTTGGGTGTCCAGTCCGGCAAACTCCACCGTGCCTGCGAGGCGCAGACCCCCTTGCATGGGGGTCATAATAAATTGTCTGTCTGCCGAGGCAACCGGGCGGCTGAGATTGCTGGCGATGGGTAGCATATTGTGATAGCCGCGTTCTGCTTCGATAGGGAGCTTGTAGCCCAACTGTGTACATAGCGTTTTACTCCATGCCCCGGTTGCCACTACAAGCCGTTCAAAGGTGTGGCAGCCATGTGATTGCGTGGTTACCTTTATCTTTGCAAGCTGAGGCTGTTTTGCATCCGTATTAAGTGGCGTTATCTTGTCAACTTTGGCTTTAACAAAGGTGCCACCTAATGCGGTAAACTGTCGGAACAGGGTCTGGCTCAGCTGGTAAGGGTCCGGTGTGTGGCCGACTTGAGTAAAAAAGAGTGCGTACTGAACACGCTGATCCAGGCCGGGTTCAAGGGCAAAAAGTTGAGTGCGGTTCAATAGCTCAACGGCAACGCCTTGTTGCTGATATTTCTGCTGTAGAGCACGGATCTGCTCAATCTTATTATGCTCAAAGGTCAGCAAGCTGCCACGCATGCTGATGTTGTTTTCGAAGTCTTCTTGCAGGAGCTGCTTAAATGCTGGCAGGGCGGCTTCATTCAGTGCGCGCAGTGCCCGGGTGTGGCGTTTAAACCGGCCCGGTAACATATTGAGGCAAAAGCGGCTAAACCAGGGAAATGCTTTAATCAGGTATTTATGATCTATTCGTAATGGACTGAGCTTGTTCAACAGCATTATGGGTAAACGGGGCAGCAGAGCTTTGTCTGCCAGCGGAAATACTTGCTCTGTTGCGAAATGGCCAGCATTACCCCGCGAGCACTGCTCGCCAACACCCGCTGGATCGTAAAGTGTGACCTTGTGCCCCTGACGGGCAAGTTGCAAGGCATTACACAGGCCAACGACTCCGGCTCCCACAACTGCAATTTGAAGTGAATGTGTCATTTTTATTCTCGTTTGTCAGATTGCATTTTTCCTACCAGAAGTCCCCGCGAAGCACGTGAAAAAACTAACCTCATAATTTTCATTGGTTTACTAATTTTACAGCCCCGATTTTTGACATTCTGATCATTTTCTTAAATTTGGATATTGATTATTGTATACAATATACCTATGATGGCAAGCACAAACTAAGTAGAGGACTTATCATGAAAGTAGATTGGCAGGGTGTTTATCCCGCAGTAACGACCCAGTTTAATGACGATGAAAGCATTAACTTTGAAACCACCAAAACCATGATCAACACCCTGATTGAAGAGGGCGTGCATGGCATCATCGTGCTGGGAACAGTCGGTGAAAATTGCTCACTACGTGCAGAAGAAAAACGTGATGTATTGCGTGCAGCGAAGGAAGTCGTTGCCGGACGAGTACCGGTTATTTCTGGGGTGGCTGAAACCACCACTGCACTGGCCGTTGAGTTTGTGCGTGACGCAGAGGAAATCGGGGTTGATGGTTATATGGTACTGCCTGGTATGGTCTACCGTTCAACAGAGCGCGAAGCCATTCATCACTATCAGCAGGTAGCTCGTAACACAAACCTGCCTGTCATGATTTATAACAATCCGGTGACCTATGGCGTAGATGTGTCTATCGAAGGCATGAAAGTGCTGGCAGAGGAAGCCAACATTGTTTCAGTGAAGGAAGCGACTGAAGATACGCGCCGGATCAGTGAACTATTTTCAGCCTTTGGTGACCGTTACGTGGTGTTCGGTGGCGTGGATGACATCGCGCTTGAAAGCTTAATGCTGGGTGCAACAGGCTGGATCTCAGGTCTGACAAATGTATTCCCACGCGAATCTGTCGCTATTTACAAGCTGGCTCAGCAAGGTCGTTACGAAGAAGCTCGCGAGTTGTGGCGTTGGTTCCTGCCTTTGTTACGTCTGGATACTATCCCGACTCTGGTCCAGTGCATCAAGTATGCTGAACAACTGGCTGGTCGAGGCAGCGAAGTAACACGTTCACCACGCTTGCCACTGACCGAGGAAGAGAAAACTTACGTGCGCCGTTTGTATGATGAAGCGCTCACAAACCGGATTGATTTAAGTCAGTTTAATCTGGATTAAGCCTATGAATAAGGGAACATTCTTTTGCATTGACGGGCATACCTGTGGCAACCCGGTACGACTGGTCACCAGTGGGCATCCGCAGCTTGAAGGCGCAACTATGAGCGACAAGCGCCAGCACTTTCTGGCTGAGTTTGACTGGGTGCGCCGTGCGCTGATGTTTGAGCCGCGTGGTCACGACATGATGTCAGGGTCATTCCTGTATCCACCTACTACAGAAGATGGTGACGTGGCTATTTTGTTCATTGAAACGTCTGGCTGCCTGCCCATGTGTGGGCACGGCACCATAGGCACAGTGACTTTTGCGCTACAGCAAGGCCTGGTGACACCAAAAGAGCAGGGGCGGCTGCGGCTCGATACGCCTGCGGGTCGTGTTGATGCTTATTATTCAATGCGCGATGGCCAGGTGGAGTGGGTCAAGCTGTTTAATGTTCCCGCATTTTTGGCACATCGGAATGAGGTGATCTCAGTCCCCGGTATTGGGGAGCTGCAGGTCGATATTGCCTATGGGGGTAACTTTTACATAATCGTTGAACCCCAGGGGAATTTTAAAGGCACACATGCGACGAGCGCAGCCGAGTTACTGGCAATGAGCCCTAAAGTGCGCGATGCCGTGAATGCACAGATTGCTTGTGTACACCCTTTAGACCCGACTGTATGTGGTGCCTCTCACGTGCTGTGGACCGGCGACCCAAAACAAGCCGACTCCAGCGCCGCCAATGCGGTGTTCTATGGTGACAAAGCAATAGACCGCTCCCCCTGTGGAACGGGGACCAGCGCGCGGATGGCGCAGTTGTTTGCTAAAGGCGAATTGCAAAGTGGCCAGGACTTTGTCCATGAAAGCTATATCGGCAGCCAATTCATCGGTCGAATTGAGGGCACGACAGAAATTGCGGGTCACAGTGCCATCTTACCCAGCATACAGGGCTGGGCCCGTATCACAGGCCATAACTGTATCACTGTGGATGACGACGACCCGTACGCGTTTGGGTTTCAGGTGCTTTAACTAAGGTGAGGCGACTAGGTTGCCTCATCATCCTATTTGTCTTAAGGAGACAGCCATGACTTTGACAGGACAGAGTTTTATTGCCGGGCAATGGCGCGGTAACGTAGACAATGGGCAATTTTTTGCGTTTTGCCCGCAAACCAATGAGAGACATCATCAGCCATTTTTTAATGCTGATTCTGACGACCTGGATGCCGGTATTTTGGCCGCGCAACGTGCATTTAAGACTTACCGGCGCGTGCCTTATTCGCAGCGTGCGGCTTTTTTACGCAAAATAGGGGAAGAAATCCTGGCGCTGGGTGATGACCTGATTGAAACCACCATGCTGGAAACCGGCCTGCCAAGAGCGCGTTTGGAAGGTGAGCGAATGCGTACGGTAAATCAGTTGAATGCTTTCGCAGCTGTGCTGGAAGCGGATCTTGCGCCATTAGCACTGACACGTCAGGATGCCGCGGATCCGGATCGTGCACCTGTGCCTAAGCCAGCGACCGAACTACGCTACTTGCCTGTTGGTGTGGTGGCCGTATTTGGTGCATCTAACTTCCCTTATGCTTTTTCTACCTTAGGTGGTGATACCGCAGCTGCGCTGGCTGCAGGCTGTCCTGTTATTGTGAAAAGCCACACTGCGCACCCAGGTACCAGTGAGTTGATGACACGGGCTATCGAGCAGGCGATCCGTGACTGTCAGATGCCAGATGGGGTGTTTTCGATGATCCAGGGCACGGATTATGCGTTGTCTCACCAGCTGGTGGGGGCTGCGGACGTGAAAGCGGTGGGGTTCACGGGGTCTTTGAATGTGGCAAAAGCATTGCTTGAAACCATTCACCAGCGCGAAGAAGTGATCCCGTTGTACGGTGAACTGGGCAGTGTAAACCCGCAGATCATCCTGCCAGACTATGCTGACGAGCAGGGCTGTGTGCTTGCAAAGTCTCTGGCGCAGTCGCTGTTGATGGGCAACGGTCAGTTTTGCACCAGCCCGGGCCTTTGGCTGATACCCCATGGGCAGACTGAATTTGAGTCAAGCGCGATGGGTGCAATCAAAGCTGCGCCCTCAGATACTTTGCTGACGCCGCGCATTCTGGACAGCTTTAACAAAGCCATGGTCGCGCTGAAGCACAATGCCCATGTTGATTTACTGGCAAGTGGTGAACAGAGCCAGGCGTTTCATGCCAATGCACATCTATTTGCCTGTGAGGCAGAGGATTTCATTCAGGATGCCAGTTTGCATGAAGAAGTCTTTGGCCCCAGTGCCCTGATTGTGCGCTATCGAGATGAAGCACAGTTGCTGCGCGTGGTGGAACAATTAGAAGGCCAGCTGACTGCCAGCGTGCACGCCACCAAAGCGGAGATGGCGGTTCAGGAAACACTACTGGATGAGTTGAGCTACAAAGTGGGCCGCCTCATCTTCGGCCAGATGCCAACCGGTGTGGAAGTGTGTTCTTCGATGAATCATGGCGGACCTTATCCATCGTCGACAGATGTGCGCTCGACGTCGGTCGGGACACAGGCCATGACGCGATTCTTACGCCCTTTATGTGTACAGAGTTAGGCAACCTCAGAAGGTAGAACTTCTGTAACCCCGTGGAGTGCGGTTGCACAGGCTTGTTCCTTGGCCTGTGTAACCGCCTATTTGATCATGATATGATTTCATATACTGTGAACCTTCTCTCTCACAGCGTGCAATTTATGGCAATGCACGTATAATGTATCCCAATGATAATAATTAACTAACCCTATGGCGATTGTACATAAAACTCGAACTCAACTGGTTGCGGAAGCGATCCGAGAAAAAATTCTGTGTGGCGAAATAAAAGCCGGTGAACCACTGCGTCAGGCTGCGCTGGCCGATGAATTGAACGTTAGCCGTATCCCGGTCAGAGAAGCGTTACTGCAACTCGAAGCCGAGGGCTTGGTGAATTTTGAAGCACACAAAGGGGCCACAGTCACTCGGTTGAGTGCCGAACAGATTGATGAGATCTTTGATTTACGCGCCATACTGGAAGCTGAGCTGCTGAGCCATTCGATTGATAATCTGACCAAACGCGACTTACTGGAAGCCGAAGCCATTTTGGCCGATCTCGAAGACGCCACCGATGCGGGTGATACCCAGCTGGCAACCGGTAAACTGAACGCCGAATTCCACAGTAAGTTGTACAGTCGTGCTGAGCGTCCCCAGACCCGAGAACTGGTCGACGTTTACAGTAAAAACTCAGAGCGTTACGTTCGTATGCATATATTGCTTGCCGGTGGCCTGAAAACGGCACCAGAAGAGCACCGCACTTTACTTAAGCTGTGTCACGAAAAGGACAAAGCCGGTGCCTGCGAATTTCTCAAAAAGCACATCACAGGCGCAAAAGACGACATTAAAGCTTTGCTCCTGCGTCTTGAGCAAGAAGCACAATAAGGCATATTTATTAATGCGTTATAACTAGCACGTTATTTCGCTGTGCACACCAGACGCGTCTTTTTCCTCCGTTGTGCAGTGTCTGAATTAGTTGCCAGTCTCCTGACTGGCTCTCAATAAGCTTGGCCTGTACTTGCTTTGGCAATGACCGACCACTTATGACAATACACCGCGCTGTCGCAAATATTGCTGCGCAGCATCTGTGTGTGGCGCAAAGCGTTTCCAGCGCCCGATAGCGCGGCGGTTAAGCGGCTCACGCACCTGTACTTTACTGGCCGTTGACACAGGCGCATCGTTAAGGTGAAAGTGCATACAGCTGTCCTGCCAGGGCAAATCACAATAATCCAGTAGTTTAGCGATTTCCTGTTGCGGATTATCCACCAGAGATTCGTACTGCATCATATAAAACTGTTCACCGTGAAGCTGTTTCCAGTGCTGCATTAGATCATAAAAGCGGCTGTAAAAGCGTGCGGTATCCATCAGATCCAACGAATAAGCGTAGTAGGGGTTGTTGATGGTAAACAACTGGCGGAAGTTACCAATGCAGGTATCCATCGGGTCACGCATCAGGCAGATGATTTTGGCATTGGGCAACGCCCGGCGGATCAGATCAACATAGAAAAAATTAAATGGCAGCTTATCAACAAAGTGTGCATGGCTGCCGGTAACCACCCGGGTTGCATTCAGATAGGTCAGTCCAAGTTGGTGTGGGTCGCACTGATAAGCCTGATCGAGTGTGAGCGGGTCGAGTACGGTCTGGCTGGTGGTCTGAGCCAGACGTTTTACGCTGATCCCAAAATCCTGTAGTTCCCCGGCCGACATCACTTCGCTGTGACTGGATAAGATCCTTTCTACCAGTGTGGTGCCAGAGCGCGGCATCCCGAGCACAAATATGGGCTCGCGGCTGCTGTGGCCAGCCTTTGGGTCGACTGTGCTGGTGGTACTGAGTGCCTGAATGCGCTCGAACAAGGCGTCGTTACTTGGATGATCAAAGGGACGTGCACTGTGTAACGCCGCTTTACCCTGTTTGAGTGCATGGTACGCTGAATCAAACTCACCCAGATCCTGATATTCTTTTGCCAAAGCATGGCCCAGGTGGAGCTGAGATTCGGGTGTGTTTGCCCGCTCAAAGGCGCTTTGTAAGCGTGTCAGGTGGTTGTGCTCTGCGCTGGCTTTTTTCAGATCAGACAAAGCAAAGTGCGCTCTGTGATGATCTTTATCTAATGCCAGCGCCTGTTCAAAGGCTTGCTCAGCATCATCAAACAGGCCGACAAATTTAGCACTGACCCCAAAGTTATAATAATACTGCGCGTTGCTCTGAGTGAGCTTGAGTGCCTGGCGGAAAAATGCCAGAGCGTCATCGTGCAGGCCAACATGGCTCAGTGCAACCCCAAACGTGTCTGCATCAAGTGCTCGAGTCAACGCAGCAGGACTTGTCTGCTCTGCGGTTTGTCTGGCCAGTGTCAGCTCACCCTGCAAGGCATAACACTTAGTCAGCTGAGCCCGGTATTCATCACTGCTATGCAGTCCCAGCGCCTTTTCGAGCAATTTGATTGCTTTTTTTAACTGCCCAACCTGAAGGTTGATCACACCGAGCAGAAAGTAGCCGTCGGCATAGTCTGGTGATGCATTGAGCAGTTTGACCAGGTATTGATGGGCGGTTTCTAGCTGGCCCTGATTGAGTGCGCTAATGGCGCTTCTGTGTAATTGCTGGATAGACGTCATTGTGGGTTGTCACTTCAAATTACATAAAGGCCCATCACAATGGATGGGCCTCAGCGGGAGAGTTCAATTTACTAAAGTTCGAACTGATAGTCGAACTTAATGCCGACTGTCAGTGGTTTGTTCAGGTAGTGACCATAGTTACGCTGGATCTCAGCGCCGTTGGCGGACGTAATATCCCGCACATCGCGACGCACTGAGGTAAAGGCGTATTTGTTGAACAGGTTGTTGACGTACAAAGTGGCTGACCACATATCGCCGGTCAGTTTGGCTGACAGGTTGCTGATCCCATATCCCGAGAGGGTTTCACCACTGTCACGCAGGCCCACCTTGGAAATGATATCGCTCTGTGCCGTCAGGCCATAGTTGATATCCAGGGTTTTATCGCCCAGTACTTCAGTCTCGTAATTTATACCCAGGGAGAACTGATGCTCAGGAGAGCCGGGCAGTCTGTCACCATCTTTACCGCCATCGGTGCCATCGGCATTAAACAGATAAGGGGCATCCGAGGTTAACTCTGCCTTAGTGTAAGCATAGGTTGCATATGTGCTGATAGAGTCACTGAGGATGGCACGAGTTGAGATCTCAACCCCTTTGGCGTTGGCTGTTCCGGCATTAGAGGTATATGGAAGCTGGCCTACGACTGTTGCACCGGCAATTTGTGCATCATCCCAGTCAACATTGAAAATGGCTGCGTTGAAATGCAGGCGGTTCTTTAACCAGGTGCTCTTCAGACCCAATTCATAGTTGGTGGTGGTGTCCGCGGTGTACAGCATTTCGTCGGGCATACCACAACCGATCTGTTTGTCAGGCAGGGGATCCGGACACGGCGCCAGACCGTTGGAACCACCAATACGGAAACCTTCACTGGCCGTGATATACGCCATGACTGAGTCAGTAAACTGGTAATTGGCGTTGAACTTAAACAGGTTTCCATCGTCTTCGGCATTGTTTTGCTTAAAGTCCAGAGTGATGTCGCTTGGACCTGCGCCGCTGTAGAGCGTATTGGCCAGCGGGAAGTCAACGGCAGACTCTGCCTTCACTTCGTACTCATAAAAACGTGCTCCCAGGGTAATGGTTAGCTTGTCATTGACCTGATAACCCACTTCCCCGAACAGGGCCTGCTCTGTGATCTCACTGCGGTCGACCGAGAAATACTCCAGGTTGTCCGGGCGGGTTTGCTCGCCACCAAAATTAGCCACGGCAAATTCACCAAAACCAGGGGTGAACTCTTTACTGCTGGCATCACTTTCGAATTTGTTGTAGAACCCACCCACAATCCAGTTCCAGGCTGAGTCGCCTTGCGACACCAGACGGATCTCCTGCGTGAAGGTGTCTTCTTCTTCCTCTTCGCGGGTAAACGCCGAGAAGGAAGGGAATTCTTCATAGCCATAATCGAGACGGATCAGCAGATCGGTCTGGTCGCGCTGACCATCAGCTTCAAAGCTGGACCAGCCCGATGCAGAAACCAGTTCTGCAAATCCCAGATCGGCTTTTAATTCCAGGCTCAGCAGATCATCTTCTTTGTCTCTGGGCTCTTCATAGCGATAGGCCGATTCATATTTGCCGATGCGATCATTGAGTCCGTTTGCCGGGTTGAGTGCCTGATAATGTACTATCGAACGGCCTTCACTTTCTTGTTTCTGGTAAAAGTAGTTCAGCGTACCATCGAACCAGTCATTTGGCTTCCAGCGCACAGAAATACGGCCAGTGGTGGTGGTTTCGCCATTGGCATCGGCCACGCGTTTGAGGTTGTTATCAACGTCACTTTGACTGCTCCAGTCCGGATCTGCCAAAGAAGCCCCGCCTTCGCGGACCACATAGTTGTAATCAATAAATCCGGGGTCTTCATACTGGTTCAGGCTGGCACGCAGCGCCAGTTCATCTTCGATGATGGGGGTGTTGAAAATAAAGCCGCCTTCACCCCCAACCGAATCACTCTCTGAGTTTTGAAATAAGTCGCCATACAGTTGCACTGTGGTGATGTCTAACTCTGGGGCTTTAAGCATATAGCGAATAGCGCCGCCCAAGGTACCCGCGCCGTACAAGGTACCTTGTGGACCGATTAATACCTCTACACGCTCTACGTCAGTCAGGCGCATATCCAGTGAAACGGGGATCTCATTCACATAGGTTGCAACGGTCCCACCATCTTGATCCGGACCTGATGAGTTGGTGTTTAGGCCGCGAACGATAATCGGTGATCCAGAGCGACCACCCTGATCGGTCACAGTCAGACCTGGCACCCAACGTGCCACATCGGCCAGTTCACCGATGTTTTGATCTTTCATGATATCCGCATCGAGTGCGGTGATGTTTAAAGGGGCTTCCTGAACTGAGCCACTGCGGCGAGTGGCCGTGATCTGGATAACTTCCAGAGACTTTTCTTCGGCACCTGCTTCATCGGCTTGTGCTGTTGCACTGAGCATAATTGAGCCTGGCAAAGCCGTCGCTATGGCCAGAGATATGAGTTTTGGTTTTAGCATTATTTTACATCCCGGATGTGTTCTGGTTGTTGTTTTTATGCAAACTAAGAAAGCATAAAGTGAATCTCGTAACAAGATTATCAAAAAAGGTACGGAGATAATTATTTATTATATTTGCAAAAATATTCACTATCAATGGGTTTTTAGTCAGAATCGTGCATGAAATTGCAGTAAAAATTTTTTTGCGTGATTTTCGTTTCTTTGGGTTTTTTAGTTGGTTTTTGGGGTTTGATATGCACTATTTTGAATTGAATATGCATTTTCAGTTATTGTTGAATCACCTTGTTGCGTTAGAAAGGTGAAAATTTATGCGTTAAATAGCCGGGGCTAACCAATTCTAGAGGTGCTGAACTGTCGGTTATGCTGCTGTTTTTCGGACTGATGGCGAATTTTGTTTGGATTGGCGGAATTGAATAAGTATGCGGTGTTGTCAGAGGAAGACTGTTTGGGGTTTATTTGTACAGTGCATAGGTGTGCAGAATTGTTCATTCCGTGATGGTTTTTTCAGCTGAACGCCGTGTGCCTCATTTGAGACACACGGTTCCGCTTAATTGCGGATTTTGAGTGAGGGCGGATTACTGTTTGATATCGACCGCGTAAAGTTTGCAGTAGTGTGTGCCCGGAGACCCATTCCATTTACTGGCACTGTCATCCAGCCCGACGATACTGACGACTTTTTTACTATGAAATGCCCCCAGCAAGGCTGAAAGTGCGGCATCATGACCTTTTGAACCCGTTTCAATCCAGTAACCGTAACAGGTATTACCCCGGTTGCTCAGTTCAACAATGGTGTTTCCGCTGCCAAAATCAGGGTAGGTAACCATTCTGTCGATATAACCCGACGAGGTTTCACGCGCAGCAAGGCTCTGAGTTGATGCCAAAGCCAAAAGTGCAAGGATAAGTGTTTTTCTCATATTATTAGCTCCTTTATATTGAGATGTGCCTATTATATGGCTTATTCAAAAAGTAACACCCTGTTTTTCATGAAATATAAAAGAATGTTATGCACAGAGTTTTACCTGTATATACCCTGTGAGGCGCATCAATGCGTGATTTTTCGGACACTGATGGGTGTAAAAGTGTATGCAGGGTGAATCTGACTGTTTTTGCTTTATGAATATTGCAGCCAACACTTTGCCGTCGCCATATTTGGCGGCATACTGAGTCTGGTTGTTTTTACTTGTGAGCTCACTATGCGACTCTTATCTTTGTGTTTTTTCAGTGCCTGTTCTTTTGCTTCTTATAGTGCCGAACTCTATCCCGGCGCACCAGCGGCGGCCAGTGACTATGCCTTTTTGATTGGCCACTGGCAGTGCCAGTATGAGCAGCTGGACCCGCAGGGGAAAACGCTGTTCTCAGCCCCATGCCGCTGGCAAGCCCAATATGCCTTTGACAATAAAATGGTAGTGGACGACTTCAGCCTGCTCGATGCACAAGGCAAAGTAACCTACGCCGGCAGAACACTCAGAACCTACTCATTGCAGGACAAGCGCTGGCATCAGGTATTTCTGCCCGTACAAATGAACGCAACTCTGAATCCGTTTACCGCACACCGGGATAAAGAAGGCGTGCATCTGAAGGTTGAACAACGCCTGCCCAGCGGCGAACTACAACCCGCGCGCTTTCGCTTCAGCCAGATCAGCGACAAGGGCTTTGTCTGGGAAAGCAGCAAGCAACTTAATGGCAGCGACAACTGGTATGTTGATATGCGGATCAGGGCTACGCGGGATGGGGAGTGAGTTGATATCTAGAAGGAATCTAAAAACTGCAGATATTATTAGCAAGGTATTTGACAATTAAAATGTAACCAAAGTAACAAGTATCTTCGTTGTAATCGGTGAGCAATAGCAGAGTTTTCTAATTCGGTTTCTTTACAGGTTCACTAAAGAAGATTAGGCATCAGGTACTAAATCAGCATTCAGATTCGAATACAAAAAGTTATACATTTCATCTTGTATTCAATAATTGGTCTATGGCAATACATGTAATGAAATTTAAGAAGGACTGATGATAGTAGCAAGTGAGGGAAAATTAATGACAGAGAAACGCAGAAAAAGCGATCTGTCGGAATGAGCGTAAATGAATCAAAATTTTAGATGTGGCCCTTACTTCCTCTACTGATAGAGCAGTAACAGAATCGTTGTTTCTATGACCAAGTAATAAGTTAGGAATAAAATACATTTCAAATGTCTTGGAGCGAATAAATGGTACAAAGAACAAGAACTGTAATCGAAGCCATTACTAATTGGCTTTGTGGCTTTTTAAAGCCCGATATTTTAGTTGCAATTGCTGTGGCTGTATTTGGCTATATGCAATTTTTGGCTGCAAACGAGAAAGATCAGGCCGCGCAAAATGCGTTAGCAATAGCGAACGATTCAAAGAAAAAGGCAGATGAAGCGCTGAAGCAAGCGAAAGTTGCTCTTGAACAAGCCAAAACAGCGCAAAATAATGCTAGGTCAGCTAATGAGCGATCATCTAAAGCCACTGAGGAAGCACAACTAACTCTAAATAAAGTAGCCAATTATATGGTTGAGCTTGATACTACAATGGGTAAGATTGATCAAAGGTTGATAAGTTTTGACATAGCCATAAGTAATGCCGAGTTAGCGGCGGATCGGGCGGATTCAAAAGCTACGGCATTGCAAGAAGAGCGACAAGAACAAATACGTATTCAGAAAGCTGTTGAAGCCTGTATAGCGCGAGGGCGTTATGCATATAACCACAAAATGAAGAGGTGTGAACAACAGCCATATGATGGTGGTAGGTAATCTATTTTTGCAAAGCTTAGTTGGAGTATCTTATCAAAATATAAGTAAATAAAGTCTTCGGCTGTATAGACACCCCTTCCTGACAGTCACTTCACCATCGCTAATTGAAACAAAACCCCGGATTACTCATTGGTACCCTTTGCCACTTGGTGATAAAATTTAGCTCACAAGCAATGTGGTCACGGCTTATCCAAACTGTGACCAAAACTGAGACAAGAAAGTAAGAAAGAGAATCTCTCAGGTTGATATATTTGATATTTAAAGGCTTTTTATTCTATGTGTGAACTTTTGGGCATGTCTGCCAATGTACCCACGGATATTTGTTTTAGTTTTTCCGGGTTGCTGGAGCGTGGAGGGAATACAGGGCCGCATAAAGATGGCTGGGGGATCACTTTTTATGAGGGTAAAGGGTGTCGGACGTTTAAGGACCCTGAGCCAAGCTGTCAGTCGGAAATTGCCAAACTGGTTAAAGCCTATCCGATCAAAAGTGTGTCGGTGATCAGCCACATTCGCCAAGGCAACCGGGGCAGAACGTGTCTTGAGAATACCCATCCATTTACCCGAGAACTGTGGGGCAGGGAAATTACCTATGCACACAATGGTCAACTGTCTAACTATAAAGATCTGACTACTGAGTTTTATAAACCAGTGGGAAATACCGACAGTGAGCTGGCATTTTGCTGGATTTTAGACAAGATCCGTGAGAAATACCCGAAAAGGCCCAAAAACATGGCCTCTGTGTTTCGTTATGCGGCTAAGCTGGCAAAAACCCTGATGGACAAAGGGGTGTTTAACATGCTGCTGACCGACGGGGTGTTTGTGTTGGCGTATTGTTCCAATAATCTGCACTGGATCACGCGGCGTGCGCCGTTTGGAAAAGCGACGTTAATCGATGCGGATATGGTGGTGGACTTTCAAAAAGAAACGACCCCGGATGACGTGGTGACTGTGATTGCAACTCGACCGCTGACGAACGATGAGCAGTGGAATAAGATGGAACCCGGCGAGTCTGTGCTGTTTAAGCTGGGTGAGAAAATCTAGCGCTGATGCTGGGAAGCCAGTTCACGCAATGAATGACATAAAAAAGCCCTGATGATCAGGGCTTTTTTATTTTATACTGCAGGGATATTACTCAGCCGACTTTTCTGCATCAAAGCTCTTCAGCTGGATCATAAATTGCTCCACGCCATCTTTGCCTTTAAACATTTGCACTACAGAGTAGTGGTATGCCGGTGCCAGCCAGGCCATTGCCTGACGCTTATCGTTGTCGTACAGGCGCTTCACTTTAATGGTTTCGACATTGCCGATGGGCAGGGTGATGGCTTCGGTGCCAACCACTTCAAAGTCATAGTTACGCACATTGCCTTTTTTATCGACAATGGGGTAACTCATTTTGGTTTTACCAGCTTTGACATCGTTGCGCAGGGCTATCTGGTATGACAGAACATCATGACGCTGTTCGTTCCAGTCGGCATTGATGGGGTATTTCTCATTGTCTTTAAACAGCTGTTTGTTGTCTCTGTCAAAGCGGATTTTGTAGCTTTTGTCCGGCCCGGTGCCTTCGCGCTTGAGTGTGTAAAGCAAAGGTTTAGGGTGCTTATCATGGTAAGTGAACAGTGAGTTTTCTGTGCGTTCGTCGGAGAAAATCATCCATTCGATGTTACTTTCGTAATTCAGGGAGTAAGTGTCGTTTGAGACTTTTGACAGCTCTCTGATGGCGTTGCCGTGCACTGAGCCTTTACGCAGTACATCATATTCTGCGCGGTAGGGAACCAGATCACTGGCCAATAAGGAAGAAGAGAAAACAGCGCTTAAACCAAATAGTAAAGCGCTGTATTTTTTATTCTTCTGGGTAGGGTGCGCCTTGAGCTGGAAGGGGTTGATTGTCAAAAACGGCATAGTCTGCTTCCATCGTTAGTCTGTGTTCGCTGAACCACTTGACCACCAAAGGATAGATTATATGTTCTTGTTCATGAACCCGCTGTGACAGCGTGTGCGCAGTATCATCAGCCAGGATTGGCACCTTGGCTTGTACGATGACCGGTCCACCATCTAGTTCTTCTGTCACAAAGTGAACACTGGCGCCATGAAACGTTTCTTTTGCATCAATCGCTCTTTGGTGGGTATTCAGCCCTTGATACTTAGGCAACAAAGAAGGATGAATGTTCAACATTTTTCCTTTAAATTTTTGCACTAAGTCAGCAGTTAGAATACGCATAAATCCAGCTAATACAACTAAATCTGGATTATAAGAGTCAATTAATTGTGCTAAACGTTGGTCATAGGCTTCACGGCTGTCAAAGTCTTTATGACTTAATACTTGCGTGTCAATGTCCGCTAGCTGGGCACGTTGCAGCCCGTAAGCATTTGCTTTATTACTGATGACGGCACAGATCTCGCCATTGATTTCGTTGCGCTGACAACTGTCCATAATGGCCTGTAAATTAGAGCCACTACCTGAGATCAGCACAACAATCCGAATTGGAGATCGTTCGGGTGCCATTACTCGGCACCGCCCAGGATTTCAACTTGTTCTTCACCTGCGTTTGCAGCTTGAATTTCACCAATGTGCCAGGCGTTTTCGCCCTGTGCTTTCAGGATTTCCAGGCTTTGTGCAAGTTTATCAGCAGGAACAACCAGGATCATGCCCACACCACAGTTGAAAGTACGGTACATTTCGTGGGTGCTGATGTTGCCATTTTCCTGTAACCAGTTGAATACAGCAGGCCATTCCCAGCTGTCGCCTTTTACAACGGCTTTTGCTGATTCAGGTAATACGCGCGGGATGTTTTCCCAGAAACCACCACCTGTGATGTGAGACAGTGCATGCACATCGACTTCTTTAAGCAGTTCCAGAATAGGCTTAACGTAAATACGGGTTGGTTCAAGCAGATGCTCTGCCAGAGGCTTACCTGCAAACTCTTCGCTGGTATCAGCACCAGAAACTTCCAGTACTTTACGGATCAGCGAGTAGCCGTTTGAGTGTGGGCCGCTTGAAGCCAGTGCGATCAGCTGATCACCTTCGGCGACTTTGGTGCCGTCAATGATTTTAGACTTTTCAACCACACCAGTACAGAAACCGGCCATGTCGTAGTCTTCGCCTTCGTACATGCCAGGCATTTCGGCAGTTTCACCACCGATCAGGGCACAGCCAGCTTGCTCACAACCAGTGCCAATACCTGTTACTACGTCCGCAGCAGTATCAACATCCAGTTTACCAGTCGCGTAATAGTCAAGGAAAAATAGGGGTTCAGCACCTTGAACTATTAAGTCGTTTACACACATGGCAACCAGGTCGATGCCAACGGTATCATGTTTTTTCAAATCGATGGCCAGACGCAGCTTAGTGCCTACGCCATCTGTGCCAGCAACTAAGACAGGCTCTTTATATCCGGTTGGTAGTTCGCATAATGCGCCAAAGCCGCCAATACCGCCCATCACTTCAGGGCGACGCGTCTTTTTAACTACCCCTTTAATGCGCTCAACCAATGCATTGCCCGCATCGATATCAACGCCTGCGTCTTTATAGCTCAGAGACTGTTTTTGTTCGCTCACAGGTTTTCCTCAAAAATAACATAATGGATTTGCTTAGAAACGCGCGTATTTTACATCAAATGCACGAGTGCGGCTAGTCGATTTGGTTCCCATACACGCAGATATCGCGTGTCAGAAGTGGCTACAAATGTATCGTCGGCGCTTGGCTGTACCTGTTATCAATTGCGCAGGGTGGGGGATTCTTCACTATACTCTTTACATTTTGGTCTGTGTGAATGTGGTCTATGTGGAAAGCCTGAGCTTAAGTCTCATCTTAGTTGGGTTCTTGCTGCTGGTGGTGGCACTGCTGCCGGCACTACAGATCTGCCAGATCACTCAAAATCGCGGCTGGCGCGTTTTGCTGGCATTGATCTTTTTCTTTGTATGCGGATATCTGGCCTTTGCTTATCATGTGTACCGCACAGCCGATGCTTCTCCCATGGTGCTCGGTCTGTCGGTGATCCTGATGCTGGGTGCGGTATTTGTAATTGTGGTTGTACAGTTAAGCCGCTCCAGTTTGTTGCTGTTGCAGGAGATTGCACAAAGTGAGCGCCATCTTGCCCGGCACGACTCTTTAACTGAGCTGGAAAATCGCCAGCAGTGCACTAAGTATGTGGAGCAGTGCATACAGCAAGGCAAAGCGTTTAGCGTCTTACTCCTGGACATCAATAACTTCAAGCAAGTAAATGATGCGCTGGGCCATTTCTTTGGTGACAAGCTGCTGGTTGCCTTTGCTGGCAAATTGCGTTCACTAGCCAAACAGGGCAGCAAAGTCTATCGAATGGGAGGCGACGAATTCGTTATTGTGACGGATGCGGCAAGCGAAACTAAGTTGTTTTCACTCAACAACGGACTGCTGAAGACCTTTAATGATGGCCTGGTGATCGATGAAGTTCATGTTGATGTTTTTTACAGCGCGGGAGCGCGTATCTTTGATGCCGAAGAAAAGTCGTCTGTCACTGAGCTGATGAAGCATGCGGATATTGCTATGTATGCAGCCAAAAACAGCAGGCAAAGCCTGGTGATATTTGATCAGGCGCTGCACGACGGCGTGGCCGCAGAGTTCGAACTGTTTAATGCCTTAAAAGTGGCTTTAAGCGAGAGAAAACTCAAGGTGTTTTATCAGCCACTGGTGTGTGGACACAATAACGAAGTGCATGGGCTGGAAGCCTTATTGCGCTGGACTGACGGGCCGGGCTCATACATTAGCCCGCTGCGGTTTATCCCCATTGCTGAGAAAAACAATTATATTAAGCAGATCACCAGTTTCGTCATTGAGCAGGTGTTTAAAGACCTGGACAATTTTTTGACCATAGAGCCGGGTGTCACGATACACATTAATCTGTCTTGTCAGGACTTTCATGGCCGTTACCTCATCAATCAACTGGTTGAGCTGCAATCCAAATATCAAATCCAGCCAAGTTGTATTGTGTTCGAATTAACAGAGAGTATGGTGATGGTTGATGTTGAGCAGGCCAGATATATGATAGGCGTGTTGATTGATATGGGATTTGCGGTGAGCATAGATGATTTTGGCACCGGATTTTCGTCTTTTTCAATGCTCAGAGAGCTGCCTATTTCCCAAATTAAAATTGACCGCTCATTTGTGAGTAGTTGCCTGGACAGTGACAAAGATCAGGCCATAGTCGAAACAACCATTTACCTTGCGAATCGCCTGGGATGTTCGGTGGTTGCTGAAGGGGTGGAGGACAGTAAAACCGCAGCCTATCTCAACAGTAAAGGGTGTCATTACTTACAAGGCTACTATATAAGTGAAGCACTGGAAAAAAATAGCGCAAAACAGTGGTTACACTCCCATCGTATGGTGAAAAAAGTACTTAAGCGTTGACCTTCCCAGTTACTCTTTAATGGCAAAGTCTAATAGGGTCCGCAAAGGTATGCTGACTGGCTACTGAATCCGATATATTTTCATACATTTTCTCACACATTCAGACGCGTTTTAGCGTTACATTATCAATCTCGCACCATCCGACCCCCATTAATCTGGCGGGGCTGGACTAGGACGTCATTTTTTCAAGTATCGAGGAGCGAACGTGAACAAATTAATTGCTGGACTTTTTCTGTTGCTGTTCTCATCACTGACTCTGGCATCAAAACCACCGTTAGAGTTAATCCATGAAGTAGGTGACTCACTATTTTCTGACATTAAAGCCGTTAATCAGGATGGCAATGCCAGCCCTTTGGAAATGCGTCAGATCGTTAAGGCACATCTGATGTCACACATTGATATTCGCTTTGTGTCTTACAAATTACTGGGTAAGCATATAAAAGGGTTAACCAAACCGCAGGCGCTGGCGTTTATTTCTGCTGTTGAACATTATCTGGAAGTGAGCTACGCCAGTGCACTGATGCAATATAAAGGACAGCAAGTGACGTTCGAAGCCCTGCCCACAGACAGCAAAAGTAAATATGCCACAGTCAAAGCTGTGGTGAGACAGCCTTCAGGTCCGGACATCGACATCCACTTTAAATTTCGCAAAAGTAGCAAAGGTGAATGGCGGGTCTACGATCTAGTCGCAGAAGGGATCTCCCTGTTAAGTGCTAAGCAAAAAGAAATTTCGGTGCGGATCTCTGAGGTGGGATTAGCGCAGGTAACGGCGGAGCTTAATGCTAAAAGCTAATCAAAGTGGCCCGTAAAGGCCACTTTGTTAAGAGACAAATTAAAAATTTCTTGGGGAGAGGAATTCTCCATTACTGATCTCTTCCCAGGTTTTTGCAGCCAGCGTATCCAGTGCACCTAAGTCTTTACCACTGGCAGAGAGTTTATGTTCCACGGGCAGAATATCAATATTCTCAGAGCCAGATAGCTGCGCTACCCGGGCAAATGTATAAGCGTGCTTATATTTTTGTTGTTTGTAAAAAATACTGACCAGGCTTGCGAATACTTCCGGGTCTGGGGTTTCGCCCGCTTTATTCAGTTCCAGCACACGATAAAGAATGTCTATGGTTTTATCGTCATCAATCTTGGCATAGAAGGTTGCCAAAAAGAGTTGTATTTCCCGATCACTTTTTACATGTTCCTGGTCCTGCATATTCAGCAGCTTGTTTAATGCCATACGGTTGTTGCGTCGGGACCAGTGATAGTAAAGTAAGCCCGGATGCTCAGTATTAATCGTGTCCTGATAGATGCGTGTCATTTCTTTCAGGCTAGTGAGATGGCCTTCAACTCGTGATGTGGTTTTTTCTTTTAGTTTGATATGTTCAATTTGTGCGGCGAGCGAAACACACTCGTTATACTGTTCAAAATCTTTTAGCAGCGTGTATTTATTCTCGTCAGTTGGCGCTTTGTATTCGCGGTAACGTGAAAATATGACTGATGCACGCTCTTCTTTGCAATGACTGTCTTTATTAAGATCTGCGCAAAACCCCGGTGTATCCGAGCAAATTTTACTCAGCGTTATCGTGTCATCGCAGCCACTGAGCAGCGCTGTTGTAATACACAGGCTTGAAATTAGCCACCACCTCATTGTTATCCGTACTCCAAGTCTTTGTTGTTGCTTGCGTATAGTACCAATTTCGACAATTCTGGACACCCTTTATTTAGGTCAAGTGTAGCAAGGGATCACGCGCCTGGCAGATTAGCGCAGAATTTCTTGTGTTGTGTGGGTTCTGAACCTGAAAATCTGCGTTGAGATTAACTGTGCAGTTAATTTTACAGCAACAATTGTCAGTAAATGGTGGAGAATCCGAGCCAATTAAATTAAAATGTCACTGCCTTGGGGCCTGTTGACTCTCAAATTATGCAATACATCAGGCTCGGTTAGGCTATCCGTTCAAAAATTGTTTATTAGGCAGAAAAAATGACCTTATCTCACGAGCAAGAATATCAAAACAGCTGGCAAGAACGTCAAGACTACGCAGAAAGCATGCAACCGATCATCGGTCGTTTGTATCGTAATCTGGGTGTAGAAATTGCGGTTTATGGCCGTCCTCTTGTTAACACCAGCACTATCGATGTTATTAAAGCCCATAAAACAGTCGCACGTTTTGAAGAAACTAAACTGCGTCTGCGCGAGAGCTTCCCATTCTTAGAAGCAATCAGCAAGATGGAACTGGCTCCAGGCCGTGTTGACTTAGGTAAACTAGCCTATGCCTATATTTACAAAAACGCAGGCGAAGGCCGCTCAATCGAGGAATACCTCAATGCTGAGCTGTCTGCACTGCTCAATACAGGCAACCGTCCGGCCCCTCGCGACGTGGTACTGTATGGTTTTGGTCGTATTGGTCGTCTACTTGCTCGTCTATTGATTGAGCGCGGTGGCTCTCACGCTGACCTGCGTTTACGTGCAATTGTTGTGCGTGGTGGTCGCGATGGCGATCTTGAGAAGCGTGCAAGCTTGTTACGTCGTGATTCAATTCATGGTCCTTTCAACGGTTCTATTACTGTTGATCACGAAAAAGGCGCTATCAAAGCAAACGGTAACTACATTCAGATCATCTATGCTAACTCTCCGGAAGAAGTGGATTACACCCAGTACGGCATTGAAAACGCGCTGGTTGTAGACAACACGGGCGTGTGGAAAGACGAAGATGGTCTGGGTAAACACCTGCAATCTAAAGGTGCATCTAAAGTACTTCTGACTGCTCCTGCAAAAGGCGATATTAAGAACGTTGTATACGGTGTTAACAACGTTGACATTCTGTCTGAAGACAAAATTGTTTCTGCAGCAAGCTGTACCACAAACGCCATCACTCCAGTATTGAAAGCGTTGAACGACAAGTTTGGTATCAAAAACGGTCACGTTGAAACGGTTCACTCATACACCAATGACCAGAACCTGATCGACAACTACCACAAAGCTGAGCGTCGTGGTCGCAGTGCTGCACTGAACATGGTTATTACCTCTACCGGTGCTGCAAAAGCCGTTGCGAAAGCATTGCCAGAGCTGGCGGGTAAATTAACGGGTAACGCAATCCGTGTTCCTACGCCAAATGTTTCTATGGCTATTCTGAACCTGAACCTGAAAGCAGAAACGACTGCAGAAGAGCTGAACGAGTTCCTGCGCGAGACTTCTCTGCATTCAGAATTGCGTGATCAAATTGATTACACAGCATCAACTGAAATCGTATCAACTGACCTGGTTGGTAGCCGCTACGCTGGTGTGGTTGATTCACAAGCAACCATCGTTGACGGTGATCGTGTGGTACTATACGTATGGTACGATAACGAGTTTGGCTACAGCTGTCAGGTTGTACGTGTAATGCGTGACATGGCTGAAGTAGAATTCCCAAGCCTGCCGCGTTAATTCTCGGTTTGTCTAAAAAAGCCAGCGATTGCTGGCTTTTTTTGTTTTTGTCTCGCACCAGGTGTGTTAGGCTTGCAGCTGATTTATTGCTACAAATCACTAACAAAAATCATCAAGGTTAAAACAAAGTTCCTTGACTATGTACTGCGCTGTTAAGTGCTTTGTACATAACACCTGGCGCAATGAGATGGTTTTTTTTATTTAGGGTATATGATGAAGATCACCAGTAATTTTGACAGCGGAAATATCAACGTGATTTCTGCTGAGGCTCCACTCGACATTCAGCTGGAAATTAACCACGACAACGAATCTGAATTCTTTCAATGGTTCCACTTTCGTCTCGAATCAACACCATTTGTAGAACACAAACTACATATTAATAACCTGCAAAATTCAGCATACCCAGAAGGGTGGGATGATTATCAGGCTGTTGCTTCCTATGACAGACAAACCTGGTTCCGGGTACCGAGTACTTATCAGGACGGCCAGCTGGTTATCGACTTTGAACCTGAGTGTAATCATACTTATTTTGCTTACTTTGCCCCGTATAGCTACGAGCGTCATCTAGATTTGGTTTACTGGGCTCAAAGTCATGATGCGTGCCGGGTTGAAACGTTAGGTGAAACACTGGACGGTCGTGACATCAGTTTATTGTGTATTGGTGAGCCGGGCGATGAAAAGAAAAAAATCTGGATCACAGCACGCCAACACCCTGGTGAAACCATGGCTGAGTGGTTTGTAGAAGGATTGTTACACAAACTACTGGACGATGAAGACCCACATGCAGCGGCGCTGTTATCAAAAGCAGTGTTTTATATCGTACCGAACATGAACCCTGATGGCAGTGTGCGCGGTCATTTACGTACAAATGCGAAAGGCGTGAACCTGAACCGTGAATGGCAAACGCCTTCACTTGAAAACTCGCCTGAAGTGTACCATGTCCTGAATAAGATGCATGAAACGGGTTTGGATTTGTATCTTGATATCCATGGTGATGAAGCGCTGCCATACAACTTCGTTGCAGGCAGTGAAGGGATCCCAAGTTATGATGCTCGCCTTGAGTCTTTGGAAGAACAGTTTAAGCAAGCCTTACTGACGATTACTCCGGAGTTTCAGGATGAGTTTGGCTACCCTAAAGATGAGCCGGGTCAGGCTAACCTGACGGTTGCTTCTTGTGCGGTAGGTGAAGCCTTTAAAGCGCTTGCATACACCATCGAGATGCCATTTAAGGACAATGCCAATTTACCTGATCCACATTATGGCTGGTCTGACCGCCGCTCATATCAGTTTGGTCAGGATACCTTAGCGGCCATCGTGAACGTGGTGGACAATCTGAGATAAACATCATCGCAGGCAACCTCATTGGTTGCCTGTCGCATATAATAACAACGAGAAAGAGGAAGAGTCGTGGACGCGTTAGGAAGTTTCTGGATAGTCTGGATGCCTTGTTGGGGGGCTCCTGGTGGTTCCCTTATGTATTACTTGGGGTGGGCCTGTTTTTTACTTTGTACTTAAAATTCCCACAGATCCGATATTTCAAGCATGCGTGCAAAATTGTTACGGGTAAATACGACAAGAAAGGACAGGAGGGGGACACCACGCATTTCCAGGCGTTGTCCACAGCCCTGTCAGGCACGGTAGGTACCGGTAATATCGGTGGTGTTGCACTGGCCATTTCAATTGGTGGTCCGGCTGCTTTATTTTGGATGTGGATGACGGCATTCTTCGGTATGACGACTAAGTTCGTTGAGGTAACTTTATCTCATAAATACCGTACCAAAGCAGAAGATGGCACCATGGCAGGTGGTCCCATGTACTATATGGATCGTCGCCTCAATATGAAGTGGCTTGCTGTTTTGTTTGCCATTGCAACAGTTATCAGCTCATTCGGCACGGGTAGTTTGCCGCAAATCAACAACATCGCACAGGGTATGGAGGCCACCTTTAACATCGAGCCTATGGTCACCGGTGCGGTGCTGTCTATCTTACTTGCCTTGGTTATCCTGGGTGGTATTAAGCGTATTGCTGCGATTACCTCTCGGGTTGTGCCTTTGATGGCTGCTGTGTACATCATTGGTGCGCTGGCGGTTATTCTTTATAACGCTGAAAACATCATTCCTTCCTTTTCTGCTGTGTTTGTGAATGCATTTAGTGGTTCGGCTGCGGTTGGTGGCTTCCTGGGGGCGTCTTTCGCCTATGCCTTCAACCGGGGTGTAAACCGCGGTTTATTCTCCAACGAAGCCGGTCAGGGTTCGGCACCGATTGCACACGCCTCTGCCAAAGCTGATGAACCGGTATCTGAGGGCATGGTGTCTATTCTTGAACCTTTCATCGATACCATAGTGATCTGTACGCTGACAGGCTTGGTAATCTTGTCTTCCGGTGTGTGGACTGAAAAATTCGAAACCACTTTTGAGCGCTCGTCAATGACGATAGTTCAGGGTAACTTTGTCGAATCAAACGACAGCGATCGGGAAGAGTTGTACAAATATCTTAATGGTATTGATGGTCACAGTGTTGAGGCCTACAACGGAAATATCCGGGTAGTCGAAGGGGTGGCAGTGAATAAAGACTTCACCGTGATCCATTCACGCTCTATCGGTGAGGACATCCGTTTTGGCATCACCGATAAGCATCGCTACACAGGTACGGTTGAAGTAAGCAAAGG
This sequence comes from Pseudoalteromonas rubra, assembly GCF_000238295.3. Classification (NCBI taxonomy): domain Bacteria; kingdom Pseudomonadati; phylum Pseudomonadota; class Gammaproteobacteria; order Alteromonadales; family Pseudoalteromonadaceae; genus Pseudoalteromonas; species Pseudoalteromonas rubra. Next base: position 182,462 of record NZ_AHCD03000032.1, on the reverse strand, counting down.
TATGCTTGTTGATACCAGCATCAGTATTAAAGGTAAATCTCTGGTGCACTCTGCTGAGCTGACAACGAAAGCGTTTACCCGTGGTTTCTTTGGTGACAGCGGCCAGTATATTGTATCAATCGGCCTGTTACTGTTTGCGTTCTCTACAGCGATAGCCTGGTCATATTATGGTGACCGTGCCATGACGTATCTGTTGGGCTCACGTTCTGTGATGCCGTATCGGGTATTCTATGTTGCTGGCTTTTTCTGGGCATCATTTGCAGACACCACATTGATCTGGAAGCTCGCCGCTGTCGGTATAGTGGTCATGACACTGCCAAACTTATTCGGGATCATGTTACTGCGTAAAGAGATGAAAGAGTCTATTGACGAGTACTGGGATAAGTTTGATAAAGAACAGCGTAGCTCGGAAGGAAATGCTGAGGTACAAAAAGACAATTCTATGCATTTCCAAAAAGACAAACCTGAATAAACCAAGTAGAATAGGGCGCCACATGGCGCCTTATTTTTTGGTCTTACTCTTTAAGTAGCAGTCATACCTTTTTGCGCTTATTTGTTGCTTGATTTGCCAGCTGGCCTTTTTCAATCAAGATGACATTAAGCACTTTGGTATCAACACTCTAAAGGTGACCGGCGTGTAAATGCTAGTTTTTCGTTAGGAGTCACTCGAGTATGGCGATTGCCCAATGCCCCAGTTGTAACAAGCCCATATCTTCTATGCACAAAACCTGCCCACACTGTGAATTTGATCTTGCGAATATGGACGAGGAATCTTTGCACAGAGAAACGGTTCGCAGGCGAATTAAGAAACAGCAGACCATCATGAATTATTCATTTCTGGCACTGATCTTGTTCCTGGGTGGATTCTTATACTTATATTGGCAGCAGCCGGTAGAGGGAACATTAGAGATGCTGGCAGCTAAGAGTGCAATTGGCGTAGGCTTGGTATGGTATCTGGTTAATCGGGTGATTTTAGTCGTACTGAAAAAGAAAAAGTGAACATGAATATAGACAGTTTAGTTAAAAATATTACACCGGAACTTTACGAGCGATTGCAGTATGGCGCCGCAACCGGACGTTGGCCGGATGGTACACCACTGAGCGAGGCACAAAAAGAACAAACCGTTCAGCTGGTCATGTTATATCAGGCAAAAGTCGCGAAAAGCACCGAGCAGTTCACCATCAACGAAGAAGGTGAAATGGTGCAAAAATCAAAGCGTGAGTTGCAACAAGAATTTAAAGCAGAAAATGAAATAGCCAGGTTTAGTGAAAATGATCTTTAAAAACCTTTTTACCCCTAAATGGAAGCACCCGAAAACACAGGTGCGATTAGCCGCAATCGATAAGCTGGACATGAGCAAAGATGCCGACGTATTGCAGACTTTAGCCCTGGAAGATGACTCAAGCCAGATCAGAAAAAAAGTGCTCGATAAAATCAATGATTTGAGTTTGTGGTGGAAGGTATATAAGCAAGACCAGGAGTTGAAAGAACTGGCCGAGCAGCATATCTCTCAGGCTGTTTTATCCGGCTCACAGTCGCTGAGCCAGGCAATTCGTGATGAGTATATTGACCGATACGCACCGGCTAAAACACTGGAAAAAGTGGCTTTTAGTGATATCGCGGATGAGCAAAAAGCCAAATTATTAAAGCGTCTTGCCAATGCCAAACTGATTGAAAAGGCATTTAAACAAGGAAATGAGGCACTCCAGAACCAACTATTGCCTTTGATAGCGCAGTATCAGCTAGAAAAAACCGTGCTCAAAGCCGCCAATGGCGAGGCACGTACAGCGCTGGAGCAAACTCTGGAACAACAACGATTGAGTCAGGTTATGCCTGCACAGGTTGCTCAGGAAGCAAAACTGGTTTTGGCCAAGCTGAATGCCCTGCGTGACAAGCAAGACTATCAAGTGGTTGTGAGTCAGACTGATGCATTGGTAGCGCAATGGCAGGCACTGGAAGTACAATGGTTGAATGAAGAAGCCCAACAAGTTAATCAGGAGAAGTTCTCCACTATTTCTGAAAAACTGGGTAAGCACCGAGATGTGTTAAAGTTGGCCTTTGATCAAGCGCAGCAACAGGCTGAACAGGCTGCGAACAAAGCCAAAGCGATCGATGAATTCGAGTCTGATTACCAGGCACTGGAGCAGGCTCTGTCAAGCGCTGTTGACGCTTTGAACCTGTCTGCACAGGAAGCTTTAGAGACCCAGTTATCGCAACTTCAAAGTCGTTTAGAGGCCTCACCTTATCAAACAGAGGTGTCACTTCAGGCTTTGTCTGGAAAGCTACGTGATAGTGCCAGACAACTTAAAAACTTGCCTGAACTTGTCAGTGCGAAAGAGCAATTCGATGAGGCACTGAAAGCGCTGGCCGAGATTGCGCCGACTGAAGCGCTTGAGCAGTTGGATGCTGTCCTGGCACAGCAAAAACAAGCCTATCAGCATGCTCAGTCGCAGTTGCGTCAGTTGCCAGGCGAGCTGAAAAAGCAGGCTTCAGAGCAACTTAAAGCTGTCAGTGGTCAATTTAATCAGAGTATGAAACCTTTGGTTGATGAACAGGAAAAGCACCTTAAGGAAGCGCGCAAGAAGGCAAGAGATGTACAGCGACTGTTAGATCAGGGCCGTTTTAATGTGGCATTCGGTGTATTTAATGGCTTTATTGAGAGCTATGAATTGCTGAGCGAAGGATATAAACAGCAGCTGGCAAAACAACATACGACGTTGAGTGAAGCGCTTAAAGAGCTCAAAGACTGGCAAAAATATGCATCTCAGCCGAAGCGCGCTGAGTTGTTGCAACAGCTAGATGACATGCTCACAGAGCAAGAGGTTGACCCTAAGACCCGTGCAGCGCAGGTAAAGTTATTACGCGTACGCTGGAATGAACTGGGGCGTGTGGAAAGCGATGAAGAAAAAGCACAGGCAACTCAGTTTGACGAGAAAATCGAGCAGTTATTTGCCCCGTGTCGAGCTTACTTTGCAGAGCAAGACGCACAGCGCAAAAAGGTCATTGAGCAGCGCGAGGCGCTGGTTGGCCAAATGACCGAACTGATGGAGCAGGCGCAAGCCGCTGAACCCGATTGGCGTCAGGTTGAAAGCACGTTTAACCGTATCAACAAGCAGTGGCGTGGTGCTGGCAGCCTGGATGCTTCTACATATCAGGCACTTAATGCACGTTATCGCCATGCTTATACCCAGGTCAATGAGCAATTGAAATCTCGCCACCAGGCCAATGCTCAACTGAAGCAACAATTGGTGACAGAAGCACAGGCCCAGCTTGAGTTAGAAGATGTGATGCAAGCGTGTGATACATTGAAAAACTTGCAAAAGCGCTGGCAGGAAATTGGTTTTGCAGGTACCAAGCAGGAGCACACATTGTGGCAGGAGTTCAGAAAACACAATGATGCCGTGTTTGAAAAACGTCAGGCGCAACAAAATGCTGAACGTGAACAAGCTCAGGCACAAGAAGCACAGCAGCGTCAGTTACTGGCTGAGCTGGACAGTCAAATGATCGATGCTAAAACGCAATCAGAACTGCTGAGCGTTAAAGAGGCGGTCATTGCGACAGATGTGCTAGGTTCACTGAGAAAAACCAAGCAACAGCTACTGGAGCAGGTCGAGGCCAAGTTAAATGAACTCTTTTCAGCCCAGAGCCGTGAAAAGTTTAATGACCTGGTAGAAGCGGTGCGTGCGGGACAAACGCCATCGGATAACTGGTTAAGGGGCAATGACTCAGGACTTGCTGCTGAGCAGCTATTGCTGCGCCTCGAAATCATGACTAATAATGAGTCCCCGGACTCTTGTGCAAAGGCACGAATGACAGAGCAGGTTGCTTTGTTAGAAGCCAAGCTGCAAGGTGGTGCTCAGTCGCTTGAGTATTATCTGACTTGTTATCTGTCACAGGTGGTTAGTGACAATGAGCAGGTTGAACAGGCGCGCTTAATCAAGGTGTTAACCGCCTAAGCGAAGAAATAGAAAAAGCGCCGCAAGGCGCTTTTTTATTTCTGAACCACACCTACATCAGTGAAACAATTGCTGAAGCGCCTCGTCCAGATTGGGGTAACGAAAGCGGTAATTTGCTTTTAGGGCACGCCGGGGTAACACGCGCTGGCCGTATATCAGCAGCTCAGACATTTCGCCAAATAACGCCTTGAGTACGAATTCTGGCATAGTGAACATGGCTGGGCGTCTCAAAGTGATAGCCAGACGCTCAGCAAACTCCTTGTTGGATACCGGGGCTGGCGCCGTCGCATTGAATACACCGGCAAGTTCCTGGTGTTTAATCAGAAATAAAATGAGTTGCACCATATCGTCAATATGGATCCAGGACATCATCTGCTCACCGCTGGCCATAGGCCCGCCCATGCCGAACTGAAAGGCTGGCAGCATTTTCTTCAGTGCACCACCGTGTCTGGATAACACTACTCCGGTTCGAATTATACAGACCCGGGTGGCTTCATTTTGGGCTGAATTCGCCTTTGCTTCCCAGTCTTTACAGAGTTGATGACTAAACTCCGGATAGGGGTCGTCGAAGTCTTCACCCACCTTAACCGTTGCAGGTTGTCTGCCGTAATAGCCAATGGCACTGCCTGAAATAAAGGTATGCGGCGGCGTGTCGCAATTGCGGATCCGCGCGCTGAGCGCTTCGGTCAGTAAAATGCGGCTGTCCATGATCCGGGCTTTTTGTTTTTCAGTCCAGCGTTTGTCTGCAATGGGTTCGCCTGCAAGGTTGATAACCACATCCAGTTCATTGAAGTCGACCAGATCCAGGTTGTTGACGAGTTCAATTTTACTGTCCAGCGAGCGCCGGGCTTTGGAAATATTGCGTGTCAATGCAATGATTTTGTGTTTATTGAATAGGAATTTGCACAACTCTGACCCGATGAGCCCGGTGGCACCTGTCATTAATACCTTCATGTATAATCCATTTTAATAATTTAGTGTTTATACTCAGCGTATTGCATTGTCGATCAATTTGTTAGTTCTGCGTGCTTTGATGCAAATTTCCGTTACAATGAAGTCGCCGGGCAATAATTAAATTAATGCGCTAATGGCAGCTACCCGGTGCCACCCCCAGCATTTTAGTGGGGTTTTGCAAAGTTAATGTAAGGAAAAGTCGTGTCTTCATTGTCTGGGATCACTAAAAGCTTAGTCGTTATTGCGTCATTGTTCATTGTTTTGGCCGGAATTAAACTGGCGAACGACATCGTTGTTCCTTTTGTTTTAGCAGCCTTTATCGCCATCATATGTAACCCACTTCTGAAGTTCTTTGCAAATTATCGCATTCCTAAAGGGCTGGCAATTGTCCTGATCATCATGATGGTCATGCTGATGGGGATGAGTCTGACAGGCCTGGTTGGCCAGTCGTTAAATGACTTTTCGAGCCAGTTACCCCAATACAGAGAAGCCCTGCGCAGCAAGTTTATCTGGTTTGTTGATATGGCGGCTCAATATAATATTTTAATTGATAAACAGCAGCTTATTGCACTGTTTGATCCCGGTAAAATGATTGATGTGGCGACCAATATGCTAGCCGGCTTTGGTGGTGTGATGGCCAACATCTTTCTCATCCTGCTGACCGTGGTCTTTATGCTTTTTGAAGCGCCCATGATTAGTACCAAGGTACACCTTGCACTGGATGATCCGGATATGAAAATGAAACAGATTGACCGCTTTTTGGACTCGATAAACAGTTACCTGGCCATTAAGACGTTGGTGTCATTGGCAACGGGCGTGCTGGCGGCTGTGTTTCTTTGGGTACTGGATGTTGATTATTTTGTGCTGTGGGGCGTGTTTGCCTTTTTGCTTAATTATATTCCTAACATAGGCTCGATTATTGCGGCGGTGCCACCGGTGTTACTGGCGCTGGTGACACACAGTCCTATGGTCAGCGCAATTGTGGCCGCGGGGTATATTAGTATCAATACCATTATGGGAAATATTGTCGAGCCGCGTTTTATGGGTCGGGGACTTGGCCTGAGCACTTTGGTGGTGTTTTTGTCTTTGATCTTCTGGGGCTGGTTGTTGGGTACTGTGGGTATGTTACTGTCTGTGCCTTTAACTATGGTGGTTAAAATTGCTCTTGAAAACAGCGAAGATGGACGTTGGCTGGCAACAATGTTAGGTGGTGAAGAACAGCAAAATGCCAGATAATAATCGCTATCTGGCATTCAGTTGCAGGCTTACTGGATCATAAAGTCGGCCTGCAGCTCCTGCGTGTGCTGCTTGATAAACTCTATTTTACAACGTTTGTATATCTTAGCCGCCATGGTGGCGTTAGGCATTTGCTTTAAGTACCGCCAGCGACAGGCATCTTCCATGTATCTTTCCTGATTGATAAAGCTGCGCTGGATAATGGGCAGTAGTTGAGAATTGCCCGTTTCTTTTTGCAGGTTTTCAGTGTCCATCACCAATTTAGTTACCCAGGTTTTTCTTTCACGTTCCAGCAATTCAATATTTCCATCCAGGCACATCAGGTAGCGCTTGGCTTTTTCAGGGTGATCCGAATTGAGGTGCTCACATTGCTGTAAAGTCAGCCTGGCTGCTTGTGCAGACAGGCTGAGCGTTAACAATGATAAGAAACACAGTGTTTTATTGGTTCTGTTCATAACTAAATTCTATTGTAAACTGGGCACCGCCCAGCTGGCTGTAATCTATGTCTATGCTTCCGTGATAGGAAGAGACGAGGTCGGACACAATGGCCATGCCAACACCGTGGCCATTTTCATAGGTATCCAGGCGCGTCCCACGTTGCAACAGGGTGCTTCTGTTCTGCTCAGGGATGCCCGGGCCATCGTCACTGATGATAAAACGCACGCCTTTGCTTTGATTATATTTCACGTCGATATCAACCTGCGACTGGCAGGCTTTACATGCATTGTCGATCAAATTACCCAAAATTTCCATCAGATCGGTTTTATCGCCCAAAAATGCGGCGTCTTCTGGGCACGCAGAACTAAAGTTGATCTGCTTATCATGATAGACCTTGTTCATGGCATTGAGGATAGAATTGACTACAGGCTGCACCTGAGTTTGCTTTTTCCAGGTGTCCGAAGCGCCTGATGCGGCACGTTTCAGCTGATGCTCAATCATGGCATTAATGCGATCAAGCTGCTCCTGAGCGTCGGCGTTTTCTGCCAGCGGGCTGGATTTGAGCACCGCCAGAGGGGTTTTGAGTGCGTGTGCAAGGTCACTCAGTGACGCTCGGTAGCGTTCTTTCTGCCTTCTTTGAGAGTCCAGTAGTAAATTCAGGTCGGCTTTGATGGTATTGAGTTCAACAGGGTAGAGGCCACTGATTTTGTCAATCTCGCCTGCTTCGACGGCTTTTATTTCTTTGTCCAGCCTTTGCAGGGGCCTGGCACTCCAGATAAACCCCAGCGCCATCAGCGCCGCTATCATAATGCCCATTACTAACATCCAGTTGACCAGGGTATTACGAAACTGGGCCATTTGCGCAACCAGGGCTGAGTTTTTCTTCAGCAGTATAAAATTGGCCTGCTGTGAGTGACTGGCATTGCCCAGAATGACCGTCATGCCAAGTTGCCAGTAAAGCTCCTGATTGTACTCAACCCGCTCGAACTCTTTCGCGCCGGCTTTGCTTTGTGAGATGTCAGGTGTGACGGTCAGATTCATTGCCGACTCTGAGTGCCATACCAGAGTGTTCTGTTGATAAATAAGTGCATAGGTGTCTGAATTAAGACGATTTAATTCAGGAGCTAAAATACTGTTTGGCATCTCCATGGTCACGAAATCAACCTCGGAGATAAGCGAGTAGAGATGGGCTTCCAGGGTTTTTTCTGTGGCGTCGACCAGGGTGGCGTAATAGGCACGGCCGATGGAGAAAAATAATGCGGGCAGTGCAACGATAAGAACAAAGACAAGGATAAATCCTTGCCTTATTTTAAGAGAAATTTGAGCGCGATTTACCACTGGTTTTTAAACCTATAGCCTCGGCCTCTGAGCGTTTCAACTGGGTTAAGTGTACCGTCTGGATCCAGTTTCTTTCTCAATCTGAGTACAAACACTTCAATGACATTTGAATCAAGGTCAAAGTCCTGATCGTAAATATGTTCGGTCAGCTCGGATTTTGAAATCACCTTGAGTGGATTGACCATCAGGTATTCCAGTACTTTGTATTCGTAAGCGGTGAGAGTGAGTTCTCTGTCTTCTACCCAAACCTGCTGAGAACGTGTATGTATTTTTACCGGACCAATGCTGATCTCCGGGTTTGCTTGTCCGGCACTTCTTCGGATCAGGGCATTACAGCGGGCAATCAGCTCTTCTGTATGGAAGGGTTTGGTCAGATAGTCATCGGCTCCGGCATCCAGCCCCTCTACTTTTTCCTGCCAGCGATCACGTGCAGTGAGGATCAAAATAGGTAACTTGATGCCTTTGGCGCGTGCTTGGCGAATGAGTTCTATGCCATCCAGTTTAGGTAAACCGAGGTCGACCACAGCCAAGTCCAATGGATATTCAGTTAAGTGAAAAAGACCATTTTCTCCGTCGTGGCACAGATCAACACTGTACTTCTCTTTTTCTAGTGCTGTACGCAGGTTTTCTGCCAGTTGTATATCATCTTCTATTACAAGAATTCGCATTGCTTAGTCCTTCTTCACTTCGCCCGTCACCTGGTGAACCTTTAAATCTATGATCCGGCCATCATCTAGCAAAATTCTTACTACGTAATAGTCTCCTTGTTTGGAGATCTTGAGTGTTTTACCTGAGTACTGGTCGGTTGCAAGTTTAACAGCTTGCTTTTTGCTTATCGTATCTTGCTTTTCAGAAGCTTCAGTGGGCTGGGAACCCAGCAAACAGAAGGCTAATGTAATCGCAAGACATCTTGGCAACTGCATTTAAAAGCTCCACGGTTAGGGTTGCTTAACATCTTGTCGCACAGGCTATTGGGAAACGACTTAACCCATGCTGAACTTGTTAAGGCAGCACTTTCTTGTATGGCTTGACGACACTATTGGCATATACACCCGCTGCGATATAGGGGTCTTCTGCAGCCCATGCTTCGGCCTGTGCCAGGGAATCGAATTCTGCGATGACTAAAGAGCCGGTAAACCCAGCTTCGCCCGGATCTGGGCTGTCGATAGCGGGCAGCGGGCCGGCGGCGAACAAGCGCTGTTGCTGATCAAGCTCATTCAGTCTGGCTAGGTGTGCCGGGCGTGCTGCTAAGCGCTTTTGCAAAGAGTTTTCAACATCAGTTGAGTAGATCATGTAAAGCATAGGATGTAACAATTATTGTGTTATTTGCGCCTATCATAGACTGAACCGACCCTGTGTGTAAATGCCGGAACCACTGACGAATGAAGACAAATCAAGGTGTCATGTATGTGTAACATGTTATAAGTGCGTTGTATAAGCGTGTGAAGGTGTGAGGTTTACGTCAATGCGCACCGGATTAGACGTTTATACTTGAAATTCCGTGCGGATGGCTGGTAGAGTCCTTCGACTATTCTTACAAAATAATAATAAGGTTGTTCTTGTGAGCGCAAATCGTGAGCACTTTAGCTCGCGGCTGGGTTTTATCCTTGCCGCAGCAGGTTCCGCAGTCGGGATTGGTAACCTGGTTGGGTTTCCCGTGTCTGCAACAAAAAATGGGGGCGGTGCGTTTCTGCTTACTTATGCCCTGTTTGTTATCTTTATTTGTCTGCCGGTGATGATGGCAGAAATGGCGATGGGGCGTAAGGCGCAAAAAGACCCTTATGGTTCCTATAAGTCGCTCACGCAGGGGGATAAAAAGTGGTCCCTGGCAGGGGCTATCGCCGTTTTAACCCCGTTTATGATTGCCGTGTTTTACATGGTCATCACAGTGTGGATCTTCGGTTATCTGGTCCAAACTGTGCTGGGGAACCTGGATATGCTGGCAAATCCAGGTCACTTTGATGCCTTTGTAAATGAATACACTATGTTCATCTACATGGTGTTTGTTGGCCTGTTCGTTAACCTTATTTTGGTTGGTGGCGTAAAAGAGGGCATTGAAAAAGCCGCTAAATTTATGATGCCAGCGCTTTTTGTGTTATTGCTTGGCCTGGTGGTCTATGTATTAACGCTAGACAATGCCATGGCGGGTGTGCGTTATTATCTGGTGCCAGATTTCTCTAAAATGAATGCCAGTGTGCTTAACGGTGCTTTATCGCAATCGTTTTTCTCCCTGTCTCTGGGAATGGGTATCCTGATCACTTATGCCTCCTACATCTCAAAGAAAGATGACATTGTTGGCAGTTCTAAAATGGTGGCAATTACAGACTCTTTGGTTGCGTTTATCGCAGGCCTGATGGTACTGCCAGCCATTTTCAGCTTCAACCCGGATACCGACCCTGCGAAGCTAAGTGATTCGTCAGTGTCTATGATTTTTGTCTATCTGCCAAAGCTGTTGCTGGCATTGCAATCTGACATTGGCTACTTCGGCGCTTCTGCGGTTGCGGCGTTGTTCTTCCTGCTGGTCTTTTTCGCTGCGATTACCTCACTGGTGTCGATCATCGAAGTACCAACTGCTGCGTTAATGGAAGAAAAGAACATCAGCCGTAAAAAGGCGCTTGGCCTGCTGGCATTGACAACGGGCGGACTGACAGTGTTGTGTACTATGTCTTTTGGTATGGTTGGTTGGCTGACTGATTTTGTTAGCTATGGCGGTGCCAGTCAGAGTATGTTTGCGCTGATCTCGGATGTATTCTACGAAACCATTTTGCCTTTTAACGGTTTATTGGTTTGCTTGTTTGTGATGTACCGCTGGAAAAAGCATAACTTGTCAGAAGAGCTGGCACAGGGGTCACCAAACTATAAAGGCAGCCTGATGGAAAAGTACGTGAACTTCTCATTATCTACTTTCATCCCTGTGATCCTGACGGTTATCTTCGTTAATACTGTCACAACGAAGTTCTTTGCATTTAGTTTGTTTGGCTTCTAATCTTTCTTAGCATGCCACAGGGGCACCTCAGGAATGTGGTGCCCTTTTGCTAAAACGTCAGGCCTGAATCCAGATACTGACCCAGCCCCAGGGTAAAAACCCATAATCCCCAAAGACTATGTTCGAGTACACAGACGGCTAAAGAGCGACTGTGTGCGTAGGTATAGGCAAATAACAAGCCGCCGGCAAAAGACAGTGCGATGGCCACCCAGTTGTCATATACACAGTGGGCCAGCGCGAATACAGCAGCACTTAATACCACCCGAATTGTCTTCCTCGGTAAAATGCGTTTGTAGCGATGAAAAAAGTAGCTGCGAAACACCAGTTCTTGCGGTATCACCGATAATATTGGATAGGCTATTAGCAGGATCAACCAGTCATTGGTGGAGTTGAGCGGCATATCAAACCAGCTTTCCTGATTCACCAGGCCATAAAACATAGCGGAAAACAGGGCACCGATAAAGAAGGTTGAAAACAGCCGCCGCTTCACTGTAGAAAAGGTGCCCAGACTGGTCAGGCGAAATCGTTTGAAATGTGGGTCAGTGAGTAACAAATATGTACACACAGCTGTGAGTATAATCAATGCCGGAAACAACCAATTGGCGAGTTGATGGCGAAATGTATAGGCAATAACAGGTAGCAGGAAAAACACCAGGAATAGTTCGCACCAGCGATATTGGTTTGCGTTCAATGTGGCCTCTGGTATGTCTGACAGCGTTAGCCTAACTATAGTCAAGGCATTTCAACTCGGGTATGGCAGGACAAGGAAAACTTTGTCTATACCACTTTGCTTAGTGACGCGTTCCATTTTGAGAAAAGAGAATATTGTCGTTAACCAGCTAAGAATTCTGCTATTTAGTTGTTTTAAATGAGTGGTTTTTAACGCCGTTAGCATGATATTTGTTCCTTCAAATTGAACAGGTAATGAGTAAAGTTGGTATTCATCCGCTCAGGATTGACTTTTAAGACAGAACTCCTTAGCCTGCCGGGCTTTGTTGTATTAAGACGGATGCATGATGAATAAAAGTGAACTGGTTACTGCCATGGCGGCGCACAGTGAATTGACCAAGAAAGACACACAGGCTGCACTGAGTAGTCTTATAAAACTTATCACCAAACGTCTCTCTGAAGGAGATCAGGTCCAGCTTAATGGTATGGGCACCTTTACGCTAAGCTATCATCCGGCCAAGCCGGGCAGAAACCCCAGAACAGGGGAAGAGATCATGATTGAAGGGCAAAATAAAGTGCTATTTAAGCCAGCCAAAGCGCTTAAGGATGCTCTGGCTGACAAATAAATAGCTCAGGTGTTAGCGCGCGGTAGCGGCTTTCATGTCGCGCACAAAAGCGCTCAGAGCCTGATACATCGCTGGCTTGTCGTCCAGGTGCTGCTCAATGATTTTGACCACGGCGGAACCTGAGATGGCCCCCGCGGCACCTGAATCCAGCGCGGCTTTGACCTGCTCCGGCGTGGAGATACCGAAGCCCAGTAGGGTAGGGGCAGCATGGTACTCGGTGAGCTTAGTGATGATCTCACCGGTTGGCATTTGCACCTGGCTTTCTGTACCGGTCACACCGGCGCGCGAGAGCAAATAGGTGTAGCCTCTGCCGTAACTGGCACATTCGCGCAAGGTATCATCACTGGCATTAGGCGTTGCGATGAAAATCGGCTCAATGCCTGCCTCTACTGCTGCTCGGCGGAACATTTTTGACTCGTGCAGCGGCACATCTGCAACCAATACCGAATCGACGCCAGCGGCTTTGGCTTGTTGGTAAAATGCATCCAGACCACGAGCGAAAATCAGGTTTGAATACAGTAGCAACCCAATTGGGATATGAGGATATTGTTCGCGCACTGCACGGATCACGTCAAAGCAATCTTCTGTGTCAATGTGCTGTTCTAGTGCACGAATATTTGCAGCCTGGATAACCGGACCGTCCGCGATGGGATCGGAAAACGGGATCCCCAGCTCCAGTGCGTCCGCACCGCCTTCAATCAGACTTTTGATGATTGCCAGGCTGGTTTCTTTGTCCGGGTCGCCAATGGTGACGAACGGGACAAACGCGCCTTGCTGCTTGTCGTTTAACTGCTGGAACATCTCATTGTAACGGCTCATAGCTCACCTCGCGCTTCTAATACCTGGTGGACATGGGCTAAATCTTTGTCGCCACGGCCACTTAAGTTGATCACTATCACTGTGTCTTGTTCTTGTGCCTCAGCATATTTCAATGCGTAGGCTAACGCATGGCTGGATTCCAGCGCCGGAATGATCCCTTCATGTTTTGCCAATGACTGGAAAGCTGCCAGCGCTTCGTCATCGGTTACAGCGACATACTGAGCCCGACCGGTCTCGTGCAGGTAGGCGTGTTGCGGTCCAACCGCTGGGTAATCCAGACCAGCAGAGACCGAGTATGACTCTTCAATCTGACCGTCCTGGTTTTGCATGATATAAGTATAAGCACCATGTAAAATGCCTTTAGTCCCCTTACACAATGCTGCGCCATGTTCTTCGGTGTCCAGACCTTTACCAGCTGGCTCCACACCAATCAGTTTGACGTCTTTTTCGTCAATAAAGTCTGCAAACATCCCAATCGCATTGGAACCACCACCCACACAGGCCATGACCACATCCGGCAGTTTTCCTTCAGCTTCCAGTACCTGTTGTTTTGCTTCTTCACCGATCATTTTCTGGAACTCACGTACCAGGGTCGGGAAAGGGTGAGGGCCCGCTGCGGTACCAAGCAGGTAGTGGGCGGTTTTGTAATTGGCTGACCAGTCGCGCATAGCCTCATTTACGGCGTCTTTGAGTGTGCCTGAGCCTGCTGTAACCGGGATAACTTCTGCACCCATAAGGCGCATACGGAACACATTCGGTTGTTGACGTTCAACGTCTTTGGCACCCATGTAAACGCGGCATTTAAGACCCAGCAAGGCACAGGCCAGTGCTGTTGCAACACCATGTTGTCCGGCGCCGGTCTCAGCGATGACTTCTGATTTACCCATACGTTTAGTGAGCAGCGCCTGACCAAGTACCTGGTTGGTTTTGTGCGCGCCACCGTGGAGCAGATCTTCTCGTTTCAGATACAGCTTTACCTTTGGGTTTTTAACCAGGTTTCTGGTCAGCGTCAGTGGCGTCGGACGCCCTGCAAACTCATTGAGTAATTGATAAAATTCCTGCTGGAATGCCGGGTCTTGTTGTGCTTTATTAAATTCCTGCTCAAGCTGCTTAAGCGCAGGAACTAGTAATTCAGGGACAAACATGCCACCAAAATCACCGTAATATCCTGTATTCATTTTTCCACCTCAGTATTTACGAATTGTGTTAAAAGCTGTATTGAGTTTGTCGGCACACTTTTTACCCGGGCTGATCTCGACGCCAGAGTTCAGATCGAATCCTGCTGCGCCCAGGTATGAGGCCTGTGTCAGGTTGTCAGCGCTCAGTCCGCCTGCCAGCATAAAGCTGCCCGGAGTCTGGCTAAGCAACTGCCAGTCAAATGCTTGTCCTGTTCCACCAAGCTGACCTTTGACCTTAGTGTCGTATAAATGTTTGTCGACGCCCTGTAATGGCTCAGGCAGATGATCACTGATCCCCTGGGCTTTCCAGATCTGGCAGTTAACAGGTAACTGTTTGCGCAGCTCATCGATGTACTCTTGCGTTTCATTGCCATGCAACTGCACAACGCTGAGCTTGAGGATACGAACGTTTTCAACCACTTGTGCAAGCGGTGCATCGACAAATACGCCCACATAGTTGAGCGGTGCGCTGTCTACGACGGCTTTTGCACAGTCAATGTCAACATAACGGGGTGATTTGGGGTAAAAAATCAATCCTCCGTATACTGCACCGGCCTCATAAGCGGCAATGGCGTCCTGACTGCGGGTTAAGCCACAAACCTTATTTTCACCCAGGATCAGTTTACGACAAGCGGTCTCCAGGTCTTGTTCAGCCATTAAAGAGCTGCCGACCAGGAAGCCATTACAAATGGGAGCAAGGCGCTTAACGTCTGCATGGGTATAGATACCCGACTCGGAGATCACGGTTTTATCGTCCGGGATTAATTTGCGTAAACGCTCGCTGGTTGCCAGATCTGTACTTAAATCTCTGAGATTGCGGTTATTGATCCCAATGAGTTTGGCGTTTAGCGCGAGTGCGCGATGGACTTCTTCTTCATTGCTGACTTCAGTCAGCACTGCCATGTTCAGGCTGTGCGCAAGTTCAGCCAAAGCTGTGTAACGCGCATCATCGAGTACTGATAGCATTAGCAAAATGGCATCGCCACCACTTAAACGGGCCAGGTACACTTGGTATTCATCGATAAAAAAGTCTTTACAGATGAGGGGTTGCGAGACCTGAGTTCTGACATAACTAAGATACTCAAAATTACCCTGGAAATATTTTTCGTCAGTGAGCACACTGATGCAGCTGGCGTAACGACCGTATACTGCGGTAATTTCATCCAGGTCGAAGTGTTGGCGGATCAGACCTTTCGACGGTGAGGCTTTCTTACACTCCAGAATAAACTGAGTTCCCGGGCGGCTCAGCGCTGCGTAAAAGTCCCGATCGCTGGGCGTGATTTGATCAATAAAGCTTTCCAGCGGGCGGTCTTGTTTTCTTTGCGCGACTTCGACTTCTTTGTCAGCAACAATTTTTTCTAGCACGTTAGCCATTGCTCACCTCCACAATTTCAGCAAGTTTCTGGGCGCAGCGTCCGGACGCCAGTATTTCTGAAACCTGAGCACTGGCAGATTTCAGGTCTGTTGCTTTGTCTGTCATGACCAGCAGCGCAGCAACGTTGGCGATGATGGCAGCGTTATGTGCTTCTTTGCCGTTGCCATCGAGAATGTCCCGGGTTGCCTGGGCATTAAATTCCGGGGTGTCGCCAAAAATGGCTTCAAGCTGATAGCGTTGCAGCCCAAAGTCTTCAGGCGTCAGTGTGTAGTCTTTCAGGACGCCCTGATTGAGCTCGGTTACCTGAGTTTCGCCATGCAGTGCAATTTCATCGCAACCTGAGCCATGAACGACCATAGCGCGCTGAGTGCCGAGTTTTTGTAAAGTCTCAGCCATGGGACGGCAGAGTTTAGGGTCATAAACGCCGAGTAATTGCACTTGCGGCTTCGCTGGATTCGCAAGTGGGCCAAGGATATTGAACAAGGTGCGGGTTTTGAGTTTAGTGCGCACCGGCATCGCATGTTTGACGCCAGCATGATAATGCGGCGCAAACAAAAAGGTAAAGTTAGTTTGTTGCAAACAGCGAGCACCCAGTAGCGGGTCCATATCCAGGTTTATGCCGAGTGTTTTCAACAGATCAGCAGAACCAGATTTACTGGATACGCTGCGGTTGCCATGTTTCACCATTGGGATCCCACAAGCGGCCGCAACGATTGCTGCTGTGGTACTGACATTGATGGTGTTGGTGCCATCACCCCCAGTGCCACAACTGTCTGCGCATAGCAGGCCTTGGGTGTCAAACGCGGTGGCGTGATCGCGCATCGCTTTTGCAGCTCCGGCGATTTCTTCAGCGGTTTCCCCTTTTATTTTCAGGGCGACCAGGGCGGCGGTTAGCTGTACTTCATCCAGCTGGCCCTGCATGACGGAACTGAACAACTCTGTGGCCTCGGCAAAGTTCAGTGATTGTTGTTCTAGTAATAAGTTTAAACTGTCCATGTCTACTCCTCCGATGTGAGATAGGCGATGCTTTGCTGTAACAGCTGAGCGCCGCATGGGGTTAAAATTGATTCCGGGTGAAACTGATACCCGATCACCTTATCGTCCGGGTGATAAATCGCCATTGGGATTTCTTCATAGTTGGCAATGACTTCCAGGCATTCAGGTACCTGAGTTGCCATAAGAGAGTGATAGCGAGCCACAGGAAAAGACTTACCCAGTCCGTCAAAAACGGGGTGAGGTTTGACACTAATATGGGAAGATTTACCGTGTACCGTCTCACCGGCATGGCCAATGGTGCCACCATAGCTTTGTGTCAGTGCCTGTTGGCCAAGGCAGATCCCAAGCATGGGATAGTGACCTTTGCACAGTTCAATCAGCTCAAGTAAACACCCTGCATCTTTAGGTGCGCCCGGACCCGGAGACAAAACTAGGATCACCGGACCGGTTTCTTGCTGCATCTTGGCAAAAATGGTCTTGGCATCGAGGTGATTACGATACACCACGAGCTCGGCCCCAAGGAGTGACAGCTCATCGACCAGGTTGTAAGAGAAGGAGTCAAAGTTATCGAGAAAATATATCTTAGGGATCATGCCGGTGCTCCTGCATAAGTCGATTGAATGGCTTTGATCACGGCACTGGCTTTGGCTCGGGTCTCATCGGCCTCGGCTTGTGGGTCGGAGTCATAAACAACGCCGGCACCGGCCTGAACCAGCGCCTGACCATTTTTGACAAATGCTGAGCGGATCACGATACAGGAGTCCATTGCGCCATCGCCGGTAAGATAGCCCACAGCACCGCCGTAGCTGCCACGTCGTTGTTGTTCTGTATGCCTGACCAGCTCAGCCGCTTTGACTTTAGGCGCGCCTACCAGGGTGCCCATATTCATGCTGGCCTGGTATGCATGCAGGGCATCCAGATCCGGTTTCAGCTGACCGACTACGCGCGAAACCAAATGCATGACCTGAGAGTACCTGTCAACTTTAAGCAGTTCTTTGGCGTGGCGGGTACCCGGTATGCTGATCCGTGCCACATCGTTGCGGGCCAGATCAACCAGCATCAGGTGCTCTGCGCGTTCTTTGTGATCGTCTCTGAGCTCCAGTTCAATGCGGCTGTCGAGATCCGGATTGATACTGCCATCGGCGAACTTGCCTCGAGGTCGAGTTCCCGCAATCGGATAGACTTCTACCTGGTTACTCTGCTCACAATATTTCAATGCCGATTCAGGAGAGGCACCAAATAAAACAAACTCCTCATCGCGCATGTAGAACATGTAAGGACTTGGGTTTTGTTGTTTAAGCGCTTTATAAGCCGAAAGGGGATCGGCACAAGGTAAAGAGAAGGTGCGAGAGGGCACAACCTGAAAGATGTCGCCATCCACAATGTGCTGCTTCAGTTTTACTACCTGCTCTATATATGCTTCGTCACTGATATCAACACTGACCTCACAGCTACCTGCAAGCGGGCTTGGCGAGAATGACTCCAAAGCATCACACTGATGATTGAGGACTTCAAGCTGGCGGCCTACTTCAAAACAGTTCGCATGAACATCGGGACCGTTGAATACATTACCAATCAACTCAGTCGTTTGAGCCTGATGATCTATGATCAGCAGGGTCTCGGCCAGGTAGAATACGTAGTCCGGACAGCTATTGGCACCGTCCGGCACGTCAGGGAGTTGCTCAAAATTGGCAACCATATCGTACGCAAATACACCGCCCAGAAACAGCGAAAATGGTGTGTCTGAGTTGCACTTGATGCGGTTGATACAGGTTCTGAGCGCGCTGAACGCGTTATCGGCCTTCAGCTTGGCATACTCATCGAGATCGGCCGATGTATCCTGATAAGTAATGGTCAGCACTGAGTTATCGAGTGTTACGTCACAGTTTTCGACTTCCTGCGCCAGATAGGGCAGAAGCTGCTCGCCGTTGTTAGACAGCGCCCGGACGATGACATTTTTGCCCTTACATTCAAAGCGCAGTGCTGTATCAACCAGGATAATGCTCTTTACATTGTCTTTGGAGTCTATTTCTGCAGATTCCAGCAACAATGAATTGGGCTTATCCAGCGCTGCGAACAGAGACAAGGGGCTGGCGATGTATTCTCGCCGTAACCGAATACTGGTTACTTCCCCGGGCTGTGTCGTTATATGACTAAAAATCACACCTCATTCCTCGTAATTTTCATAAATTAATCTAAAAAAAACCCCCGAAAGCGATTTGCTTGCGGGGGTCTGTGTATTAGGTACAGAGATGCCGTCCCGCTAATTCAGGCACCACCACCAAGATTTTACTAGTAAAATAGTTGTTATATTATTGATCACTATACAATATCTTTGAGAAAATTAAGTTACAAAAAAACCCGCGTGTTTAGCGCGGGTTTCGAAAATCTTGCATGCACAACGACTCACCCGCTAATTACGAGTGCCACCACCAAATGTTGAAAGTTGTTTGTGTTTTCATTTGTTAAGTCGTCGTTATGTAAATTTAGTGACCACAGTAAACCGCACTATGGGACAAAGTGTCAAGGTCAAATTGGAAAAAATGCGGCCAGTTCCCAAAAATGGTTATTTTGGCCTAGCTGTTTGCTGCATTATCACTGTTTAGTGTGTCAGATAACCGCCCGTAGAAGTAAACAACATGGTATACTAAAATCTGCATTTTTTTAGAAGGTTATGAGAGTTTGATAAAATACGACTTACACAGTCACAGTACTTTTTCGGATGGTCGTTTGGCAGTCGGTGCCTTGCTTGAACGAGCAACCGAAAGAGGTGTGGACGTACTTGCCATTACAGATCACGATACCACCGCAGGTCTTGCTCCTGCTCGGGCGTACATCACTGATCAACAGTTGCCACTGTCGCTCATCTCCGGGGTTGAGATTTCAACCAAGTGGGAGAGCTTTGAAATACACATTGTGGGTTTGAATATAGATGAGTCGAACTCCGCTCTGAACGCCTTACTTGCCAGTCAACAGCAAAAACGTCGTGAACGTGCTAAAGAAATTGGTGCTCGGCTGGCTAAGCGCGGCTATGAGGGTATTTATGAACAGGCACAAATCCTGGCTGAGAACGCTGAAATTACTCGTGCGCATTTTGCCAAAGCGCTGGTAGACCGAGGGGTCGCCAAAAATATTCAGGGTGTGTTTAAAAAGTTTCTTGGCCGCAACAAAATTGGGTATGTGCCGAGCAGCTGGTGCAGCATGGGTGAGGCGATAGACGCGATCCATCAGGCTGGCGGCGTGAGCGTGCTGGCGCACCCTGGCCGTTATCAGATGTCGAATAAGTGGCTCAGAAAGCTACTGAGTGAATTTAGTGCTGCGGGCGGAAAGGCAATGGAGGTCGCACAGCCACAACAGGCACCATCAGAGCGACAGTTTCTGGGGCAGTTAAGTCGTGAGTTTAACTTACTGGCCAGTCAGGGATCTGACTTTCATTATCCAACGAACTGGTTGGATCTTGGAAAAAACCTATACTTACCAAAAGATTGCCAAGGTGTTTGGCAGTTCTGGGGCGCGACAGAGGAGTGACAGCGTGAGCCAATTTTTCCATATCCATCCTGATAATCCACAAGGTCGTCTGATCCGTCAGGCCGTTGACATTATTCAGCAAGGTGGCGTAATCGTATATCCAACCGATTCAGGATACGCCATTGGGTGTAGCTTGGGTAATAAGCAGGCTAAAGAGCGTATTGAGCGTATTCGCGGTATTGAGAAGCATCATAACTTTACGCTGATGTGTCGTGATTTATCTGAGCTTTCGACTTATGCGCGTGTAGACAATCAAATGTTCCGGATGATCAAAAACAATACGCCGGGCCCTTATACGTTTATTCTCAAAGGGACCAAAGAAGTCCCCAGACGATTGCTTAATGAGAAGAAAAAAACCATCGGGATCCGGGTGACAGAACATCCGATCACGGCTGCTCTATTAACCGAATTGGGCGAGCCCTTGATGTCTTGCTCGTTAATTTTGCCAGATGAGCAATTTACCGAATCGGACCCGGACGACATTCGCCTGCGTCTGGAAAAGCACGTTGACCTGATCATTCACGGTGGGTATCTGGTAGAGCAGGCGACGACAGTGATTGATATGTCCGACGACGA
The DNA here is from genome assembly GCF_000238295.3 of Pseudoalteromonas rubra. Taxonomy (NCBI): domain Bacteria; kingdom Pseudomonadati; phylum Pseudomonadota; class Gammaproteobacteria; order Alteromonadales; family Pseudoalteromonadaceae; genus Pseudoalteromonas; species Pseudoalteromonas rubra. Next base: position 161,786 of record NZ_AHCD03000032.1, on the reverse strand, counting down.
AGTGGTGATCCTGCGCCGTGGTTGCGGCGATACAACCCAGTTTGAATAATCATGCCTGATCAGAGCGCCCAGCAAAAATTGCCACTGGCATTTTTACATGGTGAAGCGGTATTGGAAAAGCCGGAGGATCTGTACATTCCTCCGGATGCACTGGAAGTCATACTGGAGACTTTCGAGGGGCCGCTCGATCTGTTGTTGTATCTCATTAAACGCCACAAGCTGGACATCCTTGAGTTACCGATACTGAGTATCACGCAGCAATACGTTAAGTATGTGGAGATGATGCAGGATATGCAGCTGGAGCTGGCCGGTGAGTATCTGGTTATGGCGGCCTTACTGGCACAGATTAAATCGCGGTTATTGTTGCCAGTCCACGAAGAACTGGAAGATGAGGAAGATCCGCGTGCAGAATTGGTCAGACGGCTTCAGGAGTATGAGCAATTTAAAAAAGCGGCTGAGAATCTGGACCAGATCCCCCGCGTAGATCGGGAAATTTTTGTTGCCCGTGCACTGATGGAAGAATCAGAAGAACCACAAACCCGACTACCCGACATTGAGATGGCCGAGCTGCTTCTGGCCCTGAGTGATGTGATGGCACGGGCAAAAACCTTTGAACATCATCAGATCAGTGCCGAAGTGTTATCTACTCGTGAGCGCATGGCCGCAATCCTTCAGTTTTTATCTGAACATACCGAGCCGGTTGAGTTTACACGTTTATTTACTTTGTCAGAGGGGCGCAGTGGTGTGGTGGTCACATTTATCGCTATGCTTGAGTTATTGAAGGAGCAATTGATTAACTGCTTGCAGGTGACTCCCGCGGGTACGCCCGCCAGTGCAATTTATTTGTCATTAAAGCTACACGAGTGACGCGGGCTCTGTCATAATACGCCGCTTTAGACTAGCCTTATCCTACTTGCATGAAACGTCGTATCAGTGATGAACAATTGGTTGAATTGGTTGAAGCAGCCATATTCGTTGCCGATAAGCCTTTGTCTCGCAAACAACTGAAAGAAACTGTTTTGCAGGATATTCATGTATCAGATGTCCGCCTCCGACAGGCGCTGGATACCTTGAGCGAGCATTATCAAACTCGCGGTGTCAAACTGGTTGAAGTCGGAACGGGTTACCGTTTTCAGGCCTGTGCCAGCTTAAGCCCCTGGCTTAGCAATCTGTGGCAGGAAAAAGCGCCAAAGTATTCTCGTGCGACGCTCGAAACATTGGCACTGATCGCTTATCGTCAACCCATAACCCGGGGCGAGATTGAGCAGGTGCGGGGTGTGACGGTCAGCTCTAATATCATCAAAAGCCTGTTAGAGCGACAATGGATAAAGATAGTGGGCTATAAAGAAGTGCCGGGTAAACCTGCACTGTATGCAACAACGAAACAATTTTTAGACTACTTTTCGCTTAATGGATTGGATATGCTCCCTGAGCTGCCTTCCCAACAGGGCGAAAAGCTAGATCAGATGTTAGATGATCCTTCTGTGAGAGAACCATCAGAATGAGTGAGAAGTTACAAAAAGTTTTAGCACGCGCTGGCGTTGGCTCGCGTCGTGAAATGGAAAAATACATCGAAAGCAACCGTGTTAGTGTTGATGGCAAGGTGGCCAGACTGGGTGATCGTGTTGAGGAAAATGCGGTTATCCGGGTCGATGGGCATATCGTAAAAGTAGAACAGCAGGATGATCGGATCTGCCGTGTCTTGATGTACCACAAGCCAGAGGGCGAGTTGTGTACGCGTAAAGACCCGGAAGGGCGTCGCACTGTGTTTGATCGTCTGCCGCGTATTGAAGGCGATCGCTGGATTGCCATCGGCCGACTGGATGTCAATACATCGGGTTTGTTGTTGTTCACCAATGATGGTGAACTGGCCAACCGGCTGATGCACCCCAAATATGAAGTAGAGCGCGAATACTCGGTACGCGTATTTGGTGATGTAACCAACGAACACCTGCGCAACCTGAAAAAAGGGGTCGAACTGGAAGATGGTCCAGCGAAATTCCTGAAGCTGGCGCCACGCGGTGGTGAAGGCCTGAACAAGTGGTTTAATGTCACTCTGACTGAAGGTCGTAATCGCGAAGTGCGTCGTTTATGGCAGTCTCAGGAGCTTGAAGTATCACGCCTTATCCGTATTCGCTACGGCAAGTTAGAGTTGGGCAAGCGACTGCCTCAGGGCGGCTGGGAAGAACTCAAGCTGGAAGATGTGAATTACCTTCGTAAATCTGTCGGCATGCGTCCTGAAACGCAAACTAAGCTGTCGGTGATGCCTGAAAAACGTAAAGACAAACGTGCTAAGATCAACCGTATTCGCAAGGCGGTGAGCAAGCATAATCAGCGTCTCAAGCAGAGCAAACGTCGTTAACAGACATAAAAAAAGCCGCTAATGCGGCTTTTTTTATGTCTTTATTTTACCTGTGCGTCGAGTGACTGGCCATTTACCTCTGCCGAGTCATCGGACATCAGATAAAGATAAGTTGGCATCAATTCTTCAGGTGTTTTTAGTTTATCTTTGTCTTCACCCGGGTAGGCTGTGGCGCGCATGCCTGTACGCGTGGCTCCTGGGTTGATGCAGTTTATGCGAATGTTGGTTTTGCCCACTTCTGCGGCCCACGTTTGCATCATCCCTTCAGTGGCGAACTTAGAAATGGCATAGGCTCCCCAAAACTCACGACCCTGACGACCAACGCCGGATGACGTGAAGATAATAGACGCACTGGGGGCTTTACGCATGACAGGGAACAGGTATTTAGTGATCATTGCTTGCGCAGTAACATTGACCTTCATGATGTTTTCGAATGTGGACACACAAAAGTGTTCCAGCGGACCCAATGCACCTAATATAGAGGCATTGTTCAGTAGTCCGTCAAGCTTGCCAAATTGTTGTTCGATAGTGGCGGCAAGATCGCGGTAGTGTTGTTTTGTGGCACCTTTTAGGTCTAAAGGCACGATGGCAGGCTTTGGATAACCTGCGGCGACGATTTCGTCATAAACACATTCTAGTTTGCTGGTGGTTTTACCTAGCAAAATAACCGTTGCACCATGTTTGGCATAGGTCAGTGCAGCAACACGGCCAATGCCATCGCCTGCACCAGTGACCAAAATCACTTTGTTTTCTAAAGCATTCTCAGCTGCTTGATAAGTATGCATTTTGAACCTCTGAGCTAAATTTTCAGCATATTTTACCACATACCACAGCCAAGTTATCGAATTTATTGTAAATATGGCTGGCGAAACGCTACACTTTGCGTTAACTTAAACTGGTCTAATGTCTTATTAAAAGCAGATTTACCTTTAAGTACCTTTTTGCAAAGGTTTTAACTAAATATTCTCTGATCGGTCAATTTATCAGCTAAATTAAGCAGTTAAGTTGAATTCAGGGCTAAGAATAATAATAAGATTATGTCGGAGCCAAATAAATGAAAAAAATGCTACTCTCACTCGCGGTTTCTGCAGCCTTAGCTGGTTGTGGTGGCGGTGAAACCCTTGAAGATGTAAAACAAGAAAGCACAGCTGTAACACCCAGCGCCTCGATCAAATTCGACCCTGCCAATGGGGTGATTTCGGTGCCTAATGACCTGCTGTTTAACGGCACGAAAGATGGCACGCTGAATATTCCAGGTGAACTGAACGATGACGGCTCTGTTAAAATACAGCGTGCAAACTATGCTGATCCTTCACTGGCGTTAGGTGCACTGGATGGTTGGTCAACGCAAATGCCATTTGCAATTGATTTAACTGTGCCACCCGGTGTTGAAATTGATGCGGCGAGTGTCGCAACGCCCGGTGCTGTGAGAATTTTTGAAGTAGTTATGGGCGCCAGCCTGACTGACCAGGATTGTGCAACTGTGCCTGCCGGGATTGCCTGTAAAGGGGTCGCTGAGCTGACCTTTGGCCCAACTGGTGATTTTATTGCTCAGTTAGGTGCAGATGGTAAAAGCATTAATGTTATTCCTGTGAAGCCACTAAAATCGGCGACAACTTATATCACAGTGTTAACAACGAGCCTGAAAGACAGCTCGGGCAGTGTCGCGCCTTCTTCCTCTTATACCTTGCTTAAGCAAGAAGCGCCTTTGGTAACACCTGCACAAAAAGGCTTGCAAGCGGTAGTGCGTAGCTATGAGAGTGCGGTGACATCGCTGGGCACCGTGACCAGTGAAGAAATCATTTATTCAGCTGCAATGACAACACACTCGACTTTTGAAGTCATGGGTGCCGTGAAGCAGTTGCTGGCTGCGTCTTTGACTACCGAGCAAAGACCTGTATTAAGCGTTGGCCAGCAGCCTGCTGATGGCTTGACGGTTGCCGATTTACCGGGCCTCCCATTGTCTGACGAGATTCGTCCTTTGTTCCGCTCTGTAAGATACTTGCAAGGTAATATTGTTTTGCCGCGTTACCTGGGCGAGCCGCAAACGAAAGATGACGCAGCGCTGGCAGATACCTACTGGCAGGCACAGTGTGATAACGCCGCAGCGGTTGCCGGCTATATTCAGGCAACAGGTGGCACACCTGAGCTAAGAGAAGGTAACGATACACTTTGTAATGCGTTATCTGAAGGTCGTTTGCGAGACTTAGGGCTGGATCAGCATAAGTTTGTCAGCAAATATAATCCAATTCCAAAAGCGCTGGGCGCGAATAATATTCCGGTCCAGATCACTATGCCTGCGGACGAAACAAACCGCCCAGAAACTGGCTGGCCGGTTATTATTATGCAACATGGTATCACCAGCAAGAAAGAAGACATGCTGGGTCTGACGCTGGCGTTGACTCAGGCTGGTTTTGCAACGGTTGCAATTGACCATCCATTGCATGGTGACCGTGGTATTGATGTAGACGGCGATGGCGAGGTTGATTTCAACGCGTCAACGAAGAGTGTACTTCACTATATGAACCTGCAATCCCTGTTGGTTGCACGTGATAACCTGCGTCAGTCAACAGCTGACCTGCTGGGCCTGCGTCTTGGTCTGAATTTCATCAATCAGGCGACGGCGGTTCCTTTGCTGTTCAATACGCAGGATGTGAGCTTTATTGGCCACTCTTTGGGGTCGGTTGTTGGGCCTAGCTTCATCGCGTTGGCTAATACACCGCTGGATGAGCAGGTTGACGCCTTGTTTAACGTGAAAGCGGGCGCCTTATCAAGCGGCGGTTCGGGCATTGCAAACTTCCTGGTGGAATCTGCTTCATTCGGTCCTGTGGTGAAAAGCGCGGTCTTGTCTGCGGCAACAGATTTGGCTGTATCAAAACAGTTTAATGCTTATCTGGGGGAAGGTGCTATCGCAGATTGCGGCCAGTTTGCAACTGATGCCGGCGCGTTTGCAAACTGTGCATATTCAACCTTTACTGCACAGCTAGAGGCGAACGGTGATACCGTCTCACTCGGAGCAATTGATGCAACCGTAACCCAATTCGCTTACGCAGCACAAAGCGTGCTGGGTAGCGCTGATCCGCTCAACTATGCTGGCGCGGTAAATGCGTTGGGCACACCTATCTACATGGGTGTTGTTGTGGGTGGCGAGAATGGCAATAAAGAAGACCAGGTGATCCCACCTTCAACGCAAAGCAATCCGTTGTCAGGTAGCTTGCCAATGGCAGCTGTAATGGGGCTGACGCCTGTGAGCGAAACGCAAACGTCAACCGACGGCACAGCGGGTAGCTATGTTGTGCGCTTTAGTCAGGGACATCACAGCTCGCTGTTGACTACCAGCTTTGACGAGCATTCGGGTGGCACAGCAGAAGGTCATGCTGCAGCGACCATGGAAATCCAGCAGCAACTGGCGACTTTCCTTGCTTCAAAAGGCCTGATGTTACCAATCACCAATGATGCTGTTATTGCAAAATAGTCGCATTTGAGAGATTATGAAAAAGCCGCTGTTTTAGCGGCTTTTTTTTACTTAAATTTCAGGAGTAGAAAGTTGGTATTTTTATACGAATACGGATTATTTTTGGCTAAAGCGGTGACTTTGGTCGCTGCGTTAGGTGCGATTATTGCGATGATAGTTGCCGCAAGCCATAAGCCGAGTTCACAGTCTGGTGAAATCGAGCTGACCAATCTGTCCAAACGACTGGACGAGGCTAAAGAACAGTTTCTGGCACAAACCCTGGATAAGAAAGCGCTGAAGTCCCATCTCAAGCAGCAGAAAAAGGCGCAATCAGAACACGCAACTGAGACAAAAAAGCGGGTCTTTGTGGTTGAGTTTTGCGGCAGTATGGATGCTCATGAGGTCGAAAATCTCAGAGAGGAAGTGACGGCTATTCTGACCATTGCAGACGCAAAGCAGGATCAGGTCGTGGTTAATCTGGAGAGCGGTGGAGGGGTTGTGCATGGTTATGGGCTGGCAGCTTCACAACTACAACGTTTCAAAGACGCAGGTCTGCCACTGACGGTGTGTGTGGATAAAATCGCTGCCAGTGGGGGCTATATGATGGCCTGTGTGGCAGATAAAATCATCGCTGCACCATTTGCCATTGTTGGTTCAATCGGCGTCATTGCTCAGATGCCTAACTTTAATAAACTGCTAAAAAAGAACGACATTGACTACGAGCAAATTACCGCTGGTGAGTTTAAGCGTACGTTGACTCTGTTTGGTGAGAATACGGATAAAGGACGAGAAAAGTTCCGTGAAGAAGTAGAGCATACCCATGGTTTGTTCAAGCGTTTTGTCAGCGATAACAGACCGAACATGGATATTGATAAAGTGGCGACGGGAGAGCATTGGCTGGCCACACACGCGCATGAGTTTGCTCTGGTAGACGAAATTCGCACCAGTGACGATCTGTTATTAGAGTTAAATCAAGCTCATCAGCTTTATCAGGTGCGGTTTAAGCTGAAAAAATCGCTGGCTGAGAAACTGGGCGTTGGTGTTAGTCTTAGCCTTGAAAAAGGCGCGATGCGTCTGTTCTCTAAATGGCAAAAATCAAGCTATTAAGTGCTTAGGGCAGTGTGGTTTGCACATTGCCTACTCACTTTGGCGTGTTTTTTCAGGCCTGAATATATAATGTTGCAACGTGGCTATGCCTGGCGCTAACGTGTGCCATTGTACAGCTCTTATATTCAGTTTCACATAACCTGCTGTCACTATATTATCAAACTGGTGTGTACTCAGATGATTTACCAGTATCGTCAAGGCAGGATTGTGGCCAATTATCGTCACATCATCGCATTCGTCCGGCAGCAGGTGCAGGCAGTCCATTAAATCAACCGCATCAAAGGTATAGAGTGCTTGTATTTCCTCAATGGCCTGAGTCACCTGACATTGAGCGTGTAAGATATGCGCAGTATCCCGTGCCCGGCGAGCAGGGCTGGTGAATATATGCGTATCAGGCAGCGAACCTAACCGGTTTGCCAGCGCCTGAGCCCGGCGTACTCCTTTGGGTTTGAGCGGCCGGTCAATGTCGTGCTGCATAGGCTCTTGCCAGCTGGATTTGGCGTGTCGGATCAACCTGAGTGTTTTATTCATATACAACCCTACGACTAAGTATATTGTCAGTTTAGACTAGGGTGCCGTGAACAGCTCATTTTCCAGGGTATTGCCATTAATTAGCTGCTTATAAGTCCAGCCCTGATGATGACAAAGCTCCAGCAATGCAATATCCAGCGCCTTATGGCTGGTATCATATTCGATAACAAATTCATCCGGCTGAGATTGTCTGACGTGTTTCACCCCGTTAAGCTGTGCTATTTGATCCCGCATCTGATCGGTAACCTGCTGAAGTTGTAAGGTCAAAAAGGCGGTGCCGGAATTGTTTTTGGTATATCTTTGGTGACTGGTTAGTTTACCTTGTTCAAGATACAACACAGTGTCACATAAGCGTTCCAGCTCACTCAGATCATGTGAACTGAGCATAAAGGTGATGTCTTTACTTAGACTGGCAATCAATGAACGGATGGCTTTTGCATTGATGGGATCTAACCCTGCTGTTGCCTCATCGAGCAAGACAATTTTGGGCTCACCTATTAAAGCTTGTGCAATGCAGATCCGTTTTCTCATACCATGGGACAGCTCAGAGGCTTTGGCATTGAGCTGGTTACTGAGATCAACAAGTTCCAGAACGCGTGCTGTTTCACGTGTCGCGTCACGGCGACTTAATCCCTGTAACTGACCATAAAAGGTCAGTTGTTTGCCCACAGAAAAGCGAGGGTCCAGCTGTGCATCTTGCGGTAAGGCACTCAGTACACCGAACAGGGCGTTGTCGCCTGGTGTATGTCCAAATACTTTGACGCTGCCCGCATCAGCTTGTAAAAAGCCACACAAGATACTGAATAACGTTGTTTTTCCTGCTCCATTGGGCCCTACCAGTGCAACCGTATGGCCGTGATCTAACGTAAAGCTGACCTTGTCCAGCGCACATTTGCTGGCAAATCGCTTGGTGACATCGTTGACTTCAATGACGAATGGCGTTGGAGTACTCATAGATCTTTCCTTTTCATTAGCCAAAATGCAGCACCTAGCAATACTGCAGTTTGCAGTAGGGGAAGTGCAATGGCGTGTAAACCGATACCGTGCCAGGGGGCAATGTCGCTGATATGCACACCGGGTAGTACATAATACAGCCAGTGAACCGGTTCGAACAAAGAGCTCAGGTAACTAATCAGCATATTCCCGACCGTGAACAGCAAGCTGGCATAAATGATACTTAGCCTGGCTGAGCTGGCGAGCAGATTAAGTAAGCTCATCAGTGCGATGAAGGGAAGTGTGGTCAATACCAGTAACGCAATAATAGAGGTAGTTTTACCCAGACCAGCCATTGCCAGTGTGGCATCCCGGGTGAGCATGAGTACCCAGGCAGCAATGGCTGAGGCCGTGATCAGGGTCAGTAAAATAAGGGCCTGACCTGCAAATCGGCCGAGCAGGATCTCTCCACGGCTGGCACGTAACGTCAGGAATCTGAGCGTGCCCCGTTTTGCGTCCTCAACAGTCTGATCTGCACTGACAAACAAGGTAAAGACGGGAAAGCTAAATAAGGCAATGATCCAGTAGACTGACAGCTCAGCCTCTGGCCAGCGTGCAAGTGAATAGAGCCCCACTGAACCGGCTATTTGCACCGCGATATCAGAGAACTCTGGGCTGTTGAGTACAGAAACTGCATGATAAATGGGGTAGCGTAAAATCATCAGCCACACCATAGTGAAGGCGGCCAGTGCCAGCCAGCCGCGTTTGGTTGCAAACAAGCGGGTCAGTTCAAACTGACTCAATAACATGATTCTTTTTAGTGGCATAGTGCACTCCTTTTGCGGATACCTTAACGCAAAAGTAAATAGATAGGGAAGGTGAGAATTGTTTCAGAGTGTGGCTTGGGTCTGAGCGGGTAGATAAGGCGCTCTGACACCAAAAGTAAGTTCCGTACAATCAAGTTGGTTCACTTAACAGTAGTTTGGTTCCTGGGGGGTGAACAGATATAATGTGCGGCTTGATTGGGAGGCGTTCACTGTGATACCAATTTCATTTAACACCAGGTCTATTTGAAGGAGCAAATAGGACGCTAACAGCGTTAAAAATTTCTCATTTAGAACAACCAAATAGCAAAATTTTTGCCTAGTTATCGACCCTATTTTCTCGCCTCGAAATAGATCACTTAATTAAGCAAATTGGTATGATTTTGGTGATAATACGCTCAAAAGTACCCTTTTGGTGCAATCCTGCAACGAATTAGAATCTAGTAAATAAGTTTAAGTAGTCTGATGAAAAAACAAAGTATTTTATTTTTATTTCTATTTTTAACAGGGTGCAGTGCTACCAATCAGTACCAAGCATCCGCCAAATATGATCTTTCTGTAAAAGCTTGGTGCATGCAAAGAAACAAGCAAGATGATGAATATTGTGATTGTTTTACCAGAGTAATGTCTGAGCGTACGCCGGATAGCCTAAAATCGAATGTTACCAGCGCAGACGCCAGCAACGTACAAGCGATGATTAAAGTTCTGGATGAGAGTAAGCAGGAGCTTGCTGTCTGTGAAGCAAAAAGAACAATCAGTACCCCACTTGAGCAAATTGATGTACCTGAAAAGGCGAAAAAGTTAGTAAAGCGCTTCGGAGATGATATTTTATCTCCCTCAAACAGGCGTTCCTCCGCTTCGACAAAAGCGGTCGGTTATAAATTCTCAATGTACGATGGTAAAAGCTCTGTCAATCCTGATAACTACACTGCATTATCCAGATATGAACACGGTATCCCTTACTTTTCGACTTATTACAATGGAAAACTCGAGAAGCAAGATCTGTACAAAGTGATCCAGGGCATAAAGCACATGCGTTATCAAGGTTACGAGCCTGATCAAAAGTCTATCTGTTTGGTACAGATAGGTGAATGTGTTTACAAGACGCCCAGCGGATTGTCAAAAAAGATGAAAACGATTTTTAAAGAGGGGGTTTGGATAAGTGATGAGCCAGGATTTTTAGGGACAAGAAGAACAGTGTTTAGAATATTTACCGCGGATGGATTACCTCTTTACGAAAAAATACTATTTCAAAACGGTAGTCAAATGGAGCGAGTTAGGTACGAACATAAATAGCGTTGAGTAAAAGTACAAAATACAATAAAAAAGGAGCCTGAAGGCTCCTTTTTTATATGGAGGGGATTACCAACCGCACTGGCGGTTTTTATTTTGCTCATCCAGATAAGTCTGAAGTGGTGCAAAGTAATCCAGGATAGCGGTTGCGTCCATTTGCTGGCTGCCAGTGACGCTTTCCAGTGCTTCTTGCCATGGACGGCTGCTGCCCATTTCAAGCATGGCATTTAAGCGCTCGCCCGCTTCTTTCGAGTTGTAAACTGAACAACGATGAATGGCTTCTTTGTTGCCAGCAATTTCACAAAGTGCTTTGTGGAATTCAAATTGCAAAATGTGTGCAAGGAAGTAACGTGTGTAAGGTACATTACCTGGTACGTGATATTTTGCACCTGGATCAAAGTCGTTTTCGCTACGTGTAACAGGTGCCTGAAGACCTTGATACTTTTCACGCAGTTCCCACCAGGCCTGATTGTATTCTGCCGGGCTGATTTCACCGGAGTACACTTTCCAGCGCCACTGGTCAACTAGCAGGCCAAATGGAATGAAAGCAATTTTGTCCAGCGCCATTTTCATCAACAGGCCAATGTCTTTTGATTCATCAGGTACTTGCTCTAACAGACCGATTTCTTTGAGGTATCCAGGCGTGACTGACAGAGCAATGGTGTCACCGATAGCTTCATGGAAACCATCGTTGGCACTTTCCTGATAATACAACGGCAGTTTGTTGTAAGCACGTTGATAGAAGTTGTGGCCTAACTCGTGGTGAATAACTGAGAATTCCTCGCCAGTGCGCTGGATACACATCTTAATACGCAGATCGTCTTTGTTATCCAGGTTCCAGGCTGAAGCATGGCACTGTACGTCACGATCTTGCGGTTTGGTGAATAATGAACGAGTCCAGAAGGTCTCTGGCAGTGGTTCAAAGCCCATTGAAGTAAAGAACTTCTCAGCACCTTTTACCATCTTGATTTCATCGTAATTATGCTGCTCTAGCAGTTCAGTGACATTATAACCCGGATCGGCATTTTCAGGTGCGACCAGATCATAGATGTTACCCCACTGTTGTGCCCACATGTTACCTAGCAGGTGGGCCGGGATTGGCTGATTTTGTGGCACTTTGTCTTCGCCGTACTTTTCGCCAAGCTTTGCGCGAACATGACAATGCAATGAGTCATAAAGCGGTTTTACCTGACCCCAGATACGATCAAGTTCTTTGGCGAAATCATCCGCGGGCATATCGTATTTGCTGCGCCACATAGCGCCTGTGTCGCGATACCCCAGTTCCTGAGCACCTTCATTTGCTAAAGAAACTAAGTCTTTATACAAAGGGCGCATCTGAGGAGAAACCTGACGCCAGCCTTGCCATACGTCTAGCAGTTCATCGTAGTTTCGGCTGTTGGCCATTTTGGATGTCATCTCGCCCAGGCTCATGCAGTTGCCGTCTTTACAGTATTTACCTTTACCGTACATACCATCCAGCTCAGCCGACAGCTTCGCCAGTTCAGCTGTTTTTGCCGCGTCTTTTGGCGCTGGCAATGTCAGGTTAAGCTTCAGCTTGTCCAGTTTGCGGCGATTGTCATAACTCAGCTCAAGTTCGTCAAACTTGGCTGCTTCATTGGCCAATGCGACTAATTTTTCAGTGTATTCCTGGCTTACGTCAGCGGCCAATGATGCCGTGTCTTCTGTAATGAAGTTGGCATAGATCCAGGCTGAACGTGCACTGCGATAGCTCAGGTCCTGCAGGTCTTTTTCTGCTTTGGTTAAAAATGCTTCAGCGTCTTTTTCGGTCAGGGTTGACGTGCTTGTTGAGTTACATCCACTCAGAGAGAGTGCCCCGGCAACCACGAGGGCGCCCAGGCTGAGTTTGAATTGTAGTGCCATCATTGTTCCAATTATCGTTATTAGAGACGTGATAATACCAGTGTCGGTTGATTGCGACAATTCGCGTTGTATAAGCTGAGTAAAAATATTGTGATAAGTGACATTTGTTCCATACTTAAAGCGCCATAAACCGGGAGGTGACTAAACCATGTGGTTACTGATACTTGTCTTAATTGCTGTGTGTTTTATTTTCTACGTTAAGGAAGCCAGGCTCAAAGTCATTTCTAGCCCGGCTTTAGCATATTTCAAGCGTGCATTACCCCAGTTATCACAAACTGAGCGCGAAGCGATGGAGGCTGGCGACACCTGGTGGGACGCAAGTTTGTTTAGCGGGAAACCCAACTGGTCGCAGTGGCTGCAAACGGGTAAGCCTGGACTGAGTGACCATGAGCGAGACTTTATCGAACATGAATTGACTGAACTGATGGCGATGCTGGACGAAAGCGAAATTTGCGCAAAAGGCGATTTGCCGCCAGAAGTTTGGCAATTTCTGAGAGAAAAGGGGTTTTTTGCTTTCATTATTCCAGAAAGGTTCGGCGGCAAAGCCTTTAGTGCGCAGGCCAACTCGGCCATTGTAGCGCAAATTGCCACGCGCAGTTTGTCTGCGGCAGTGACCGTGATGGTACCAAACAGCCTGGGTCCGGCTGAACTATTACTGCATTTTGGTACTCCCGAGCAGCAACAAACCTGGTTGCCAAAATTGGCAGATGGCTCGGCGCTGCCTTGTTTTGCATTGACCTCCCTGGAAGCTGGCTCAGACGCCGGTGGCATTACCGATTTTGCAGTGGTGTGTAAGCAAGAATTTAACGGGGAAATGACTTTGGGCCTGAAAGTCACCTGGCATAAACGTTATATTACTTTGGCGCCCGTGGCATCCGTGCTGGGGCTGGCTTTCAAAGTGTATGATCCTGATCAGCTAGTATCAGAAGCAACTGAATTAGGCATTACCTGTGCACTTATTCCAACTGATCACCCGGGTGTTGAGGTCGGAGCAAGGCATGACCCTATGGGGCTGGCGTTTATGAACGGCACAACACACGGGCAGGGAGTGTTTATCCCTATGCATTGGGTTATCGGGGAGTCGGACGGGATAGGTAAGGGCTGGCGCATGCTGGTGTCTTGTCTGAGCGCCGGACGGGGTATCTCATTACCGGCGTTAAGTGCCGGAACTGCACAGTTGAGTGCTAAGGCGTCGACTGCCTATTGCCGTGTCAGGCGACAGTTTAAGCAGTCATTGTGGCGATTTGAAGGGGTCCAGGTGGCATTGGCTCGGATCGCGGGGCTGAGCTACAGCATAGAAGCCACCCGACAAAATACTGCGATGGCCATAGACCTAAATAAAAGCCCTGCGGTGATCACGGCGATTGCCAAATACCATCTGACCGAAATGGCCAGAGTTGCTATCAACGATGCAATGGATTTACATGGTGGTAAAGCAATTCAGCGTGGGCCACTGAACTATCTTGCACTGCATTATCAGGGGATGCCTATCAGTATTACCGTAGAAGGCGCGAATATTCTGACGCGAAACTTAATGATTTTCGGTCAGGGGGCAACCCGCTGTCACCCATATGTGCTCAAGGAAATGGCTGCCGCACAGGAGCAAGATGCGGATCTGGCATTGCAGCAATTCGACAAGGTGCTAATACAGCATTTGGCCCACAGTGGAAAAACCTTTTTAAAAGCATCGTTCAATGGCCTGACTCTCGGTGTGTTTTCATCTGCGCCCGTTGCCGGAGAGGTGGCACGCTACTATAAAACGCTGACCTGGTATAGCCAGATTTTGGCCGTTCAGAGTGACCTGGCAATGCTGGTACTGGGCGGCAAACTGAAGCTTCAGGAAATGCGCTCTGCCAGGCTCGGTGATATGTTGAGCCAGCTCTATTTGGCGTCGTGCGTATTGAAGAAGTTTGAGGATGACGGTCGTCAGTGCAGTGATCTACCTTTACTACATTATGCGATGCAGTTTCATCTCAGTGCATTTGAGCGGGCTTTTACCGGGTTTATTGATAATTTCGCGCCTACCGGGCTGAAAACCATAGCAAAACGTTGGTTTATGCCTTTTGGGAGCGCTGTTAATGGTCCGTCTGATCGTTTGATTACGACACTGTGCGACAGCCTTTATCGCAATAAGCTGACTCTGGCACGGGTAAGTAATCTATGTGATACCTCAGGACACGCAGGGTTAGCTGCACTGGAGCAGGCATTTCAACTATTTCCCAAATGTGAGCAAGGATTACATAAATTTGAACGTTGGCAAAAGGCCCATCAGGCAAAATTGCTGGTATTAAATACTGACGAGCAGCTTGCGATGGCCGTTGCTGAATGTATCCTTGACGAGGAAGAGCGAGAGTTACTCGTGGAATGGTTTCAAGTCAGTTGGGAGGCCTTGAGTGTTGATGAGAGCGCTTGAGATAATCTGAAGTGTGATAGATATCACTTAGTTGAGACTTCAATGTTTGTGTGAGTCGCCTATTTGACTCACACAAACTAAATGGAGACTAATTAAAATTAGAAAAGGAATGAAATATAAGCTTAGCGCGCAAATGGATCGGCGTTAATTTTGTCAACATACCACTCGCCTTTGCGTCTTATAAGCTGGACGCTGCGCATATCGTCTACCTGCTCTCCGTGCAACATACCAGTAAAAATTAAATTGATACGGGCTTCGTTGCCGTACTGTTCACGTAAACTCTGATTCGTCATATCCACTTCAATGGTCACTTGATCGTATTGCATGTTTACCAGATTCCTGGCGAATTGTGATGGCGTGCCATAGGAGCGCATGATCCTGCCCATACGCGGCGTTGAGCGGCTTAGCGCCAGCTCCATGTCTTTCTTATTATACAATGCGTCAAAAAACACTGTTGCTGCGTATCCAGGGGTATTTTTGTCCCCACGCGCAGAGTCATCATCACCACAACCGGATAGCATCAATAGGATTACAATTGAAAAAGTAAGTAATAATTTCATCTTAGTAGTAATTCAGGTGAATATGACTTTAGTTTGTCTTCTAATCGGCGTTTTGTAAAGTATCGGTCGGCAAAATACAGGCTGAATGATGAGGAACTGCTCTGGATTAGGGGAAATAGATAAACAGTTGCGGCATTTTGCCGCAACTGTTTGAAAGTTAACTTACTCAATATCACATTTTAGAGTTCCGCCACCTGTTCGGTAGCAAATTTCTCGTGTATATAGCAATAGGTCTTGTGGTAATACGTCTTTAATTAGCTTGGTTTGCGTGTCACCGTCATAACATTTTATGTCTTTGTTACTTACCAGGCAGGTGAGAGAGCCGTTTGCCAGTACTTTATGTACGGTCGCATTAGCCGCAAGCAGATCAGTCAGTTCTGTGCCCCGGCTACCCCAGCACTGCCAGCTGGCATCGCTTAGCTGGGCACATACATTATTTCCGTCGACAGCGTTAAGCTTTGTCGCAAGCAATTGTGCAGGCACGTTTTTCACCGGGTTATCGCCCTTGGCATTACAAACTATAGTACCATAATTGCCAAGTAAGCAGGCATAGTCACCCCTGGTGATCATTTGTTTCAGCTCCACAGGTGCGGTCAGAGTAAGGTACTGACCAAAACCGCCTTCACGGCAGGATTCAAACGCGCCATCCGTTACTTTACAAGTATAGTCATCACCTCGGACAGTGTGGTTGCTCTCAAATCTCAGTTCAACGTCGCTATGATCGCTCTGATCATGCTCATCTGTGGCATGAAGTTCGATTGTCAGGGTACGCTCGGCCTCGCCGTTGTATTTGACAGATGCGCTGGTATCCGACACTTGCTTAATGGTTACGTCATCATCCGTATTCTGTGCCTGCCAGTAACTGGGCATATCTTGTTTATTATTCAGGTGGAATACCTGCCCAAAGACTTGTGCTTCGCTGCCCACAATATAGGTCTCTTCTACGCCAGCATAGGGGACGACAATGGCATTATGAGCCGTGCCAAGAATCATACTCTCACGCACAATATCACCGGCTTTAGCTGTGATTTTGATGACAGTCAGGCCTTTACGAGTAATCGTTTTTTTGTGCAAGTCCAGTGTTAACCCCTGGCCTTCGAGAGACCACTCAAGCTCATCATAAGGGTCGTAGTCAGTGCTTGAGACGGTTACTTCTTCGATATCAACATCGCCATTAAATGCCAGGTCTAACGTTGCAGGGACATCCGGGTAAATAGAAAATTCGCCGGGATCTCTGACGATCATCAGGGTTTTAGCTGCTGTGCTACTGACGTAGGTGAAATTAGCAAAGGTAGAGTGTTCGGTACCATCTTTGAGCTTCACTTTGTATTCAATTTGTCGTGACGTTTGAATGGTGTCTTCATCTGGAATGGTAATCACGAGTTTATTATTCGCTTTTTCCAGTAAGTCATCGTTAAAATCCTGAATAATCCATGAAGCAGTTTCAATATCATCGAAATTAGTTAAGTTTGAATCTACCGTGATTGTTTGTCCTGGCACTGCGAACGAGCGGTCCATAGTGAGCTCAAGGCCCTGCAGGTCGGTGACGTTTTGCACGACAACGGATGTCTGAGCTGTTTTTTCAACGTTGCCTTCCATTGTGACAGTGAGCTGAAGCGTAAAGGTCCTGTTTTCACTTACTTCCGGGGCCCTAAAAGTATAGGCAGCTTTGCCCTGAGTTTGTTGAGAAGGTTGAGGCGTGCCTTGCCATTGCCACTCATAGCTGATTATGTCACCGGTACTGGCCGTTGTTGCTTGAATTGTCAGCGAATTTTTCTCATTCACAATAACCTGCTCAGGCAAGCTGACACTGAGTGATGGCTCAGATTCCGGTGTCAGTGTGACTTTGATGGTTTTAGACACAACTTCATCACTGGTGGTAATTTCGAAGATAATATCAAATTCTTGAGTTTGCGTGACCTCAGGTAATTCAATGCTGAAAGTACTTTGTCCCGCGCGGGTGTCATGATTCGACTGGGTATCCGTATTAGTCAATTCAAAATCGTCGCTTCGCCAGTCAATTTTTTCTATCCTGGATGTCATGGCGAAGGTTGCTGTTATAGATGCTTGACCACCGCCTGTTAGCGTCAGCGTGTCAGCCAGCTCAATGTGTCCGGCTGTGGACTTGGGCATCACGGTCACCTGCCAGGTTTTGCGTGTCTGGTTGTTGTGACTGTCTGTGGCAGTGTAGGTTAAGGTAACTTGTGTTTGCTCGTCGACGTCCGGGAAAGTTACATGATGTACGCCGTTAGCTGCATCGATAAACTTAACACCGGCAAGGGAACTGGTCCACGCACCGGTTACCGAATCGTTCTCTGGATCTGTCACTGTGGTAGTAAGAGATAAGATATCGCCTGAGTTGACCAGGGTATTGCCTTCCAGGCTGACGCTGGGTGCCTGGTTGACGACTTGTTGTGTATTGTCTGTTGATGGTGATTTATTGTCGTTATTAGAAGAACCGCCACAGGCGGCTAGAACCCCAAAAGTGGAGAGCAGCAGATAGTTCCGCATTATTCATTCCTTTTATTGCGTTTTCATTTCATCATGCAGAGTACAACAAAAAGGTGCTATTTTGGAAACACTTATTTGTGAGATTGTGTATTTTAATTCATCAACAAAATTATACGAATAGCGATGAACCGAAGCGAAAATAAAAGCCCGATACGGGATCGGGCTTAGTTGGTTGGGTAGAACTAAGATTATAAACTGTTAGCTTTGCTGCAATGTTTCCTTGCCAGTATCCGGCTTTTTAATGCGTTTGATGAGGTGCTTGAGATCTTCCAGTGCCACGTATTGACAAGGGATCAGGATCAGCGTGATCACGGTCGCAAACAACACACCAAATGCCAAAGAGACTGCCATAGGTATCACAATTTGTGCCTGCAGGCTGGTTTCCAGAAGAATGGGAACCAGGCCGATAAAGGTTGTCAGAGAAGTCAATAAAATGGCTCTGAAGCGTTTGCAACCTGCCTCAACAACGGCTTCCTTGATCGTCATCCCTTGCTCTCGCGCCTTGTTGACAAAGTCGACCATGACCAGTGAATCATTCACCACCACACCTGCGACTGCTATGATGCCAAAGAAAGACAAGCTGCTCATAGTCATACCGAGCACCATGTGGCCAAACACGGCACCTACAACACCAAATGGGATGACAGACATAATCAGAATCGGTTGAGAGTATGAGCGCAGTGGGATCGCCAGTAGCGCAAATATGATCATCAAAGACAGTGCAAAGTCGCGAATTTGCTCAGCTACACTGTCCATTTCTTCCTGAATACGGCCGGCAACACTGCTGCTTACACCCGGGTAGTTCTGTAACAGTGAAGGTAAATACTCATCTCGGATCTCTTCAGCAATTTTGAATGGCTCTGCCTGATCTGTGTCGACCGATGCCCAGACATTGATAGTCCGTTTCGCATTTTCGCGACGGATGCGATTGACCCCCTCGACCAGGTTGATATCGGCAATTTCACCCAATGGGACTTCTGCACCGCTAGGCGTAATGATCCGGACTGACTGAATGTCACTGATGGTATTACGCTGCTCTTGCGGGTAGCGGATCATGACTTTGATCTCTTCACCACGGCGCAGGATCCGTTGTGCTTCAAGACCGTAGTAGCTAAAGTTGACCTGAGACGCTACGTCAGCCAGAGTGAGGCCCATGCTATAGGCCAGCGGCTTAAGTTCGAGCTGCACTTCTTCTGTGCTTGATTGCATGGAATCATTGACATCACCCACACCGGCAATGGTACGCAACTTCTCCTTGAGCTTGCCTGCGACTTCTTGCAATGTTTTTTTGTCTTTGCCTTCCAGGCGGAAGCTGATATCCCCATCATCCCGGCCACCATTCATAATGCTGTCCTGAATATTCAAGGATTTTACCCCTGGCAGTGGAGGCATGTTTTCTCGCCAGAGTGCACTCAGGGCAAAGGTGTCGATAGGGCGCTTATGAGGTTCAACTAAAATGGCCATGATTGATGCTGTGGTTCTGCCGCGCAGATTCACAGACAGGTCTTTTATCATGTTCGCACCATATTGCGCTTCAATCTGCTTCTCTACATCCAGAATAACCTGCTCCACTTTTTTGGCCGTAGCCAACGTTGCGGACTCGGGCGATGACAGGTTCATATCTATGGTGATACGAGGGAAGTCATGGGGGATTTTAGGGTTCGCTACAAACTTCACCAGGCCACCTGCGAACATGCCGCCGCTGACAATGATGATTGACAGGAAAGCGACGATCACAGTGTAACGGTAATGTATACAGCGTTCGATAAAGGGACGGTAAAGATTCTCAATGAAATTTTTAAGTGCGCCATCAATGATAGCTCTGGCGCGGTGCAATGGATTTTTAGGGTTATCCGGGCGGTCTTTCATCGCAGCCAAATGCGCTGGCAGGATAAGCTTAGACTCAACCAGAGAAAACAGCAGGCACAAAATAATCACGCCACCAATGGCTTTGGAGAATGCGGCGGCAGGTCCGGTTGCAAAGGTTTGTGGCAAAAATGCGGCGACTGTGGTTAATACCCCAAAGGTCGCGGGAATGGCAACACGCTTGACCCCTCGCACTACGTTATCCAGGCTGTGACCATGTTTTTCAATTTCAGCATGGGCTGATTCGCCAACGACAATCGCATCATCGACCACGATGCCCAGCACCAGAATGAAAGCAAATAAAGAGGCGAGGTTAATCGTGACATCCAGCATGCCCATTGGCATGAATAAGAACGCCCCTAAAAACGACACAGGTAACCCCATCATGACCCAAAAAGCCAGGCGAACGCGTAAAAACAGGGCCAGCATGAGCATGACCAGGATACCGCCCCACAACATGTTTTCTACCATCATGTTGAGGCGGCCCTCAAGGTAATAAGTGAGATCGATGAAGGGTTCAAGCTCAACTCCCTGAGGTAGTTGTGTTGCTTTGTCAGCCAGGTAAGCTTTCATCACCTGCGCGACTTTTGTGATATCTTGATCTTTTGACGCTCTTACTTCGAATACCAATGAATTTCTGCCGTTGTAGCGAGAGTACAAGAGGCCCTCTTCAAAGCCATCTGTGACAGTCGCAACATCGCCCAGTTTGATCTGTGCGCCGTCAGCAAGCGTTAACAGCGGGAGTTGCTCAAACTCATGTCCGCGATAGGCCTGATTTTCAACTCGCATTGATATATAACCGTTGTCTGAGCGGATCTGACCTGCCGACATATTGGCTGAGAAGTTCTTAACCGCCTCTGAAATGTCTCTGAATGTCAGACCATATTCACGCAGTCTATCTGGGCTAATCTCAATGCTGATCTCATAATTCAGGCCACCATTGAAACCGACCAGGTTAACGCCGGGCAGGGCAAGCATTTCGTCGTGTATTTCATTTCCCAGTTGTTTCAGCTGGTGGAAGTTCATTTCGCCATTAAGTGACAAAAACATCACTTCTTGCTCAAATTTATCGCGTCGGACGATTGGACGTTCCATGCCAGCCGGAAAGGTTGAAATAGAGTCGACCTGCATTTTTACTTCGTCCAGCACTTCCTGCGGGTCATATTTTTCTTCGACTTCGATCCAGGTTTGCGAGAAGCCCCGGTTAGAATAGGTGATCAGGCGTTTGATCCCTTCAAGCCCTTCCATAGACTCTTCAACTTTAATGGTGATCCCTTCTTCAACTTCTTGCGGCGCAGCGCCAGGGTAAACGGCCTGAACACTCAACCAGTTGTTTTCAAACTGGGGAAACATCTGCTTGCGTATGGTAAAAGCACTGAGCAAGCCGCCCACCAGGATAAAAATCATCAGCAGGTTTGCAGCAACCGGATTGCGGGCAAACCAAGCTATTAAGCCTTTTTCACGTGTGCCTTGCATAGATTACTCCTCCTTTAAAGCCAGTTGTGTCTCTGCGGCAATCACTGGCGATGCATCAAGGCGTAATTGCATTCCTTCCGTTGGATATTCCAACGCAGAGGTAATGAGCTGTTGCCCATCGCTCAGGCCTTCTGTGGCCACCGCATATCCGTCTACTTCGCGAATAATGGTGACGGGCTTAAAAGTGAGTTGTTGGTTCTGGTCAAGTAACGCGACCTTGCCTTCGCGTATCAAATGACGTGGGATCCTTACCGCATTGCTGACCGACACACCTTCTATCTGTGCATTCAGGTAAGTGCCAAAACGCAGCGGCTGGCTTGGGCTATCATAGGGCGCAGCAACCTGAGCAACCAAATAGGTCATGCGACTTTTATTATCGACAACACCTTCGCTGCGCACAATTGTGCCTTGCCAGGATACAGTTTGCCCTGCGACTTTGGCTGATAATGTCACGCTAGCGTCCAGACCATTGTTATGAAGGTATCTCAGTTCATGGTCGGCAACGGGTAGGCGGATTTCTGCAACGGATATTGCGTTCAGGACACCCAAAGTACTGCCGGGGTTAACAACACTGCCAAGGCTCAATGAACGATTGGTGATAATGGCATCATAAGGCGCCTTGATGTAGGTGCGCTCGAGGTTACGTTTTGCACGTTTGACACTGGCCTGAGCTGCTTTGAAACGCGCCAGCTTTTCTGCTAGCTGAGGCTTGCGCAGATAAAGCTCAGAGGGAATGGTCGAGTGTGCATTGTCTTTGATACGTTGCCATTCTGTTTTGGCGACATGGGCCTGGGCTTGTTCAATTTCCAGTGCAGAATGCGCCTGAGCCAGGCTGGCTTCGGCTTCAATCAACGCCGCTTCATAATCATTGGGATCAATGCGCGCCAGGGTTTCTCCCTGGTGAACAAATCCGCCTTTGACAAATTTGTCTGACAGTTCAATCAATTGGCCACTGACCTGAGCGACCAGTTCAGTGCTGTACTTAGGGGTGACGAGCCCGTAAGAATCGACCAGCAGTTGCATCGGGGCCATATCAATCGGTTGTACTTCAACCAGCGGATGAATGACTTTTTCAGGTTTTTCTTCGGGCGGTTGCTTCATTGCAGAAAATGCAAAAGCGGTGGCCAGGCCACCGAGTAGCACCGCAACGGGTAATAGGATTTGTTTTTTACTAGCCACGAGTTATTCCTTCCATCAATAACGGTTGAATTGATTTCTCTAACCTGGTTAAGGATACGCGAACAGATGTGTCTAGGTGTTTTAATCATTTCAAATAATGTAACAAGGCATTGCAATCATGTCTGATTGCTTACCTATTGACTGTGGGTTTAGTGTTTTCATCCATGGATTGGCGTATAATCGCGAGCTTTGTTCGTTAAATTCAAATTATGAAGGGTCTGATGGAGTGTCGTTTGGGTTGTGGTGCATGTTGCATAGCACCAAGTATCAGTTCGCCAATTCCGGGAATGCCGCAGGGCAAGCCTGCGGGAGAGCGGTGTGTACAACTGGATGATGATAATCTGTGTAAGTTGTTTGGCGATCCCAGTCGGCCCAAAGTTTGTGGCGACTTCGTGCCCTGTGAAGATGTATGTGGGACAGATAATGCGCATGCCATGTGGCTGATCACTGAGCTTGAGCAGTGCACTTAAAGCTATCATAAACAAAAGAGAGTCAATTCGGGGAATAACTCAAACCAACCCTGAAATGTTTTACATTTGCTATTCAGCGCCCCCAATAACAAGCTATTTCTTGTAATCACTGAGAATTAGGCGCCTCAGGGGAGCAACCTAAGTATGTGGTATGGTATTGGCAGGTAAACCGTCTACTTTTTCTTCTTCTCGCAAGGTTAATACTTCAAATCCTGTCGGGGTTACCAAGAGTGTGTGCTCTGCCTGAGCTGATAAGGCACGGTCTCTTGTTACCACAGTCCAGCCATCTTTGAGCGTTTTGACCCTGTGGCTACCCTGATTAAGCATCGGCTCGATGGTGAAGGTCATGCCGGGTATGAGTTTCAGTCCGGTACCAGGGCGTCCAAAATGCAGCACTTCAGGTGCTTCGTGCATTTCAGTGCCTATTCCGTGGCCGCAATATTCTCTTACAACGCTCAACCCTTTTAGCCGTGCAAACTCTCCAATTGCATGGCCGATATCGCCTAGTGTTGCGCCAGGCTTTACTTGATTGATACCACGCCACAGTGCTTTGACAGTATTGTTAACCAGCGCCCGGGCTGCATCACTGGCATTTGGCATCACATACATTTTGCTGGAATCAGCAATGTAACCTTGATGTTTAAGGGTGATATCGATATTCAGAATGTCTCTGCTATCAATGAGATGTTTTGCGTTTGGCATGCCGTGACAGACGACTTCATTCATTGACGTGTTGATTGAGTAGGGGTATCCATACTGACCCTTACTCGCTGGAGTAGCACCGAGCACATCTACAATATAATACTCAACGAATTCATCCAGTTGTAGCGTTGTAACGCCTGGTTTTACTTGCTCGTCCAGGGCTTTAAAGACTTGAGCTAACATGGCCCCTGACTCCCGCATAAGCGAGATAGCAGCATTATTTTTGATCGTGACCTGAGTCAATGGCGTCATTCCTTGTGTGATTAAGTTGTTGTCTTATCAATTGGGCAAAGGTCATATCAGGATTCAGTTCGGCCAGTCGGCCCATTTTGATCCAAAACTCTGCCTGTGCATTGATTGAGCGTGACATGACCTGACTGGCCTGTCGTAGCTCTTCGTGTAATTCTTCAGAAATTTTAACGATACCCATACTGTATGTGTTATATATATAATTCGTATGTGAATCATATATGCATGTATGGAGAAGATGCAAATTATTTTTGTCAACAGGGCATTAGCAGTCATCGCTGTGGGCTCAATAAAGCACTCAGACATAGTGTCTTAAGGTGTTCTTGCAGGTATTCGCAATGAAAATGACGTTGTGCTTGTTGGTAGTTATTTCAGGTGCCAGCATCTGACCGTTTTCTTGAGAGAGCGCTATTTTTCATTCAGTTTGATGCGGTCATGCATGTACAGTTCTTTTTCTTTATGCCTGAAATGAGTTTGTCTGCTGGCGTTGATCACTTAATTGAAATAGTACCCGGCAGTAATATCACAGATGGGAAAACTGTCTGCCTGTTCCAGGTTGATGGCGACTTTACTTAAGTGCATCAGTTGTCTCATTCATCGGCGCGCTCAAACCTCGCTAAACAAGTACACTATGGTTGAGATAAAGCGGATGAAGGGGCTGCTGAGGTGAGAGCCTGCGACATAAAAAACGCCCGACTCTGAGGGAGTCGGGCTTAGGGAAAGGCTCAATTTTGGAGCCATGCGCTAACTTAAAAACACCTTCTAATTACAAGGGAGAAGTAGAAAGTCATTTAAGTGTAGCTAAGGCTTCATAAAATTTACAAACATTTGAAATATTAATTACTTTATCAAAAACAATGTGTTACTTACATATAAATGAATGGTCTTAAAATTATCAAAAACTTTTGTTCAGGTTATACCCAAGTTATTAACTGACCATTTAGTACCAGATCGCGTGGTAGCTTGTTTTTGATTTTGGCTTTCTGCCACTTGCCGAGCCCGACTGGTGCGCCGCATAGTGTAAGTAACACCTCACCCTGTGCGGGACCTGGGGGATCAAGGCGGATATCCTGTCCCTGAAAGTATGCTTTTGCTTGCGCGGGATCTAACTCAAACACATTACTTGTTGCAAGGTGACCGAGGCAGGTAGCAAACTCGTGCTCAAGTTTGACACCGTTTTTGTGGGTAGTGGCGACTTTAATGCCAATCCGCGAGTATTTAATTTTTTCCTGCAGTGTTTCCATGTGTTGAGGAAATAACCATAATTCTTTGTCTCGACTCATCAGTGTGCCAGGCAAAGATTTGACCCCAAACTGTTGCTTAATACTTGTCTCAAATGCTTGCTGGTCTTTTTTGGTAGTGGGCGAAAAGGGAAAATGTCCTTTTTTTGTCTTTTGCTGTGGATGCTCGACACTGCCTGTTTTTTTGAATTTGGCAATAAAAAAACCTTCGCTATCGTAGATTTGCGGCCAGACATGTAAGTAGCCTTGTGCCGTAGCGGCTTTGTTAGCATCCGGAAACAGGCTACTAAGCGGTACTATTTCAACGTACTCTGAGAAGGTCTTGAGCAGGTGGTCGCAAATCTGCTGGTTTTCTACTGGTGTTAGGGTACAGGTTGAATACACTAGAGTGCCGCCGGGTTTCAAGGCCATAAAGGCACTGTGGATCAGTGTTTTTTGTACCTCGGCGATGTCCTGGTTCGATGCCAGTGACCAGTTCTTAAGCGCATCAGGGTCTTTGCGCACAGTCCCTTCTCCAGAGCAGGGGGCATCCAATAATATATGATCAAAACTTTCATACATATAATCACCAAACACCTGACCATCAAAGTGCGACAGTGCGCAGTTGGCTACGCCCATACGCTTCAGCGTAGCGGCCAGTGTCTTTAACCGCGAAGAGGAGAGTTCATTAGCAATCAGAATCCCCTGATTTTCCATTAAAGCGGCCAACTGTGACGTTTTTGATCCTGGCGCTGCGGCCATATCCAGTACATGCTCTCCCGGGGTCAAAGAGGTGGCCAGCGCCATAGGTGGCAGCATAGAGCTTGCTTCTTGAACGTAGATACAGCCACTCAGGTGCAGAGCAGTATTACCGATAGGCAGGTTGGCTTCTTCTTCTGCTGGGCGGGTTAGCCAGTAGCCCTGCTCGCACCAGGGAATAGGCTCAATGTGCCAGTTTAGTTGCGCAGCCTGATGTTCAAATTCTTGCAGCGACATCTTTAGGGTATTAACACGGACAGCGCGCCGCAGGCCGGTGCGACAGCTGGCAATAAAGTCATCCATCGTCAGGTGTGCCGGTAGGTAGCTGGCGACATCTGCAATAAAATCATCGGGAATATAAGTTTTGTTGTCCAAAGTCAGTATCTCTTGCACTTTTAGCGACTAGTTTACCACTAATTGACATCACACGGGGATAGACTGACCCTAAGAGGCTATATTCCTCGTAGCAAGGCAATGCTTTGCCATTTATCTTGAATATATGGAAAAACATATATAATATATTTCGCATATTTGGTTTGGAGGATGAAGGCTTGTCCTGAAACGCTCCAGAGTCGATCCGGTGTAATTAAAAAGGTAATTCACATGACAATCAAAGTAGGTATCAATGGATTTGGACGTATGGGCAGATTGACCATGCGGGCATTATGGCAATCAGCAGACATAGAAATTGTAAGCATTAACGACCCAGGCGGTGACGCGCATACGCTGGCGCATCTGATGAACTTTGACTCAGTACATGGTAAGTGGCAATTCGAAGCGCAAGCCAGTGATGCTGGCACTATGGTGATTGCAGATAAACATATTACCGTGACGCAGCAAAAACAGATCGAAAGCATTGACTGGTCTGGTTGTGATTTGGTCATCGAAGCCAGTGGCAAAATGAAAACCAAAGAGAAGCTGGCTGGCTACTTTGAGCAGGGCGTCAAACAGGTCGTGGTAACAGCACCGGTAAAAGAAGAGGGTGTACTGAATGTTGTGATGGGCGTAAACCAACAGCTATTCGAAGCTGAGTCTCACCCCATCGTGACGGCTGCATCGTGCACGACTAACTGTCTTGCACCCGTTGTTAAAGTGTTGCAGGACAACATTGGTATTAAACATGGATCAATGACCACAATTCACGACATCACTAATACTCAGACCATTATTGATGCGCCACATAAAGATCTGCGCAGAGCACGCGCTTGTGGCACAAGCTTAATTCCTACTACGACTGGATCGGCAACCGCCATTACTCATATATTTCCAGAACTGAAAGGGAAGCTGAATGGTCACGCTGTGCGTGTGCCGCTGACAAATGCGTCGATCACTGACTGCGTATTCGAAGTAAATCGCGAAACGACCGTTGAAGAAATCAATAGCTGGATGGAGCAAGCTGCACAGGGAGAGCTGGCTGGTATTCTGGGCTATGAAACTCGCCCTTTGGTATCTATCGACTATAAAACGGACCCACGCAGCGCCATCATTGATGCTTTGTCTACTATGGTTGTGAATGGGACCCAGGTTAAGCTTTATGTTTGGTATGATAATGAATGGGGCTATGCAAATCGCACCGCTGATCTTGTGCGTTACGTGATTGCTCAGCGTTGGGGATAAAAGCGTGTTGCAGCAGTTATCCGCGCCAATAAAGCAGTACCTGGTAATTACCGGTAATTACTGGTCGTTTACCCTGACCGACGGTGCACTGAGAATGCTGGTGGTGCTCTACTTCCATCAGCTGGGTTACAGTCCGCTCGCCATTGCTTCCTTATTTTTGCTTTATGAAGTATTTGGTGTAGTGACTAACCTGGTTGGTGGCTGGTTGGGTGCCAGGATGGGCCTGAACAAAACCATGAATGTCGGCCTGTTTTTGCAAATTGTCGCGTTGCTGATGCTGGCCGTGGACCCACAGTGGTTAAGTATTGCCTATGTTATGGTTGCGCAGGCTTTATCAGGCATTGCGAAAGACCTCAATAAGATGAGCGCTAAAAGCGCCATTAAGTTGCTGGTGCCTAAAGAGCATGATGGGGTCTTGTTTAAATGGGTTGCAATCCTGACTGGCTCGAAGAACGCACTTAAAGGGGTTGGGTTCTTTATGGGGGGCTTGCTGCTGACCCAGCTAGGGTTCCAGGGAGCATTGTGGTTTATGAGTGCGATGCTACTGGTAACCTGGTTACTCAGCCTGGTACTGCTGAAGCAGGAGCTGGGCAAGAAGAAACATAAGCCAAAATTTTCTGAGATGTTTTCGACCAGCAAACAAGTCAACTGGCTATCAGGTGCAAGACTGTTCTTGTTTGCCTCCAGAGATGTTTGGTTCGTAGTGGCATTGCCGGTTTATCTGGCCAGCGTGTTCGGCTGGGACCACTGGTGGGTTGGTGGGTTTATGGCTTGCTGGGTCATAGCGTATGGGCTAGTTCAGGCAAATGCGCCTAAATTGTTGGGCAAGCGGCGCTCTAATACCCAACAGGCATTTATCTGGGTGGCTACGCTTTGCTTGCTGCCTGCGCTTATCGCATTGGCGTTGTGGTATAAGTGGTATATTCAGATTTCTATTATTGCGGGTCTGTTGATATTTGGTGCGGTGTTCGCCGTTAATTCTTCTTTGCACAGTTTTTTGATAGTGCACTTTGCGGATGAAGACGGGGTATCGATGGATGTCGGATTCTACTACATGGCCAATGCTATGGGGCGCCTGGCCGGCACAGTCTTATCAGGACTTGCTTACCAGTATGGTGGCCTGATTAGTTGTTTGTTGATTTCCAGTGTGTTGCTTGTGCTAGCGACGATACTTACCTACGGATTGCAACGCCACACCAGATAAGTAACGCTCCAAAATAGCGTAAGCCAACTGAACCTAGCCAGTTGGCTTACGCGACAAGCGATGGAATACTGGTTATGGCAACTTGAAGCTGGCCGTAATTTGTTTCAGTTTTCTTGATTGCTTGTCCAGGTCCAGACTTGCACTGGCAACCTGATCGGCCCCGGCTGCGTTATCCAATGCCGCTTGTTTAATCGCATCAATGTTGTAACTGATCTCTTCAGTCGTCGAGGTCTGTTGTTGTGCTTCCTGCGCAATGCGTCGGGCACTTACTGATATCTCCTGGATCTGTGTAACGCTTTTGTGCAGGCTTTGGGCACTCTCATTGGTGGCTGAGATAGAGGCCTGTGCGACTTCGGAAGATTGATGCATTTTATCAACGGCCCGAGTGGTTGCCCCTTGTAACTCCAGGATCATGGTTTCAATATCGCCAGTAGATTGCTGAGTTTTGTGCGCCAGCTGACGTACTTCGTCTGCGACGACAGCAAAGCCTCGGCCATGCTCACCTGCACGAGCAGCTTCGATAGCGGCATTTAATGCAAGCAGATTTGTTTGCTCGGTAATTGCCTGGATCACTTCTATGACTTTGCCGATATTTTGGGCACCAGATTCAACGTTCTTGATTGCACGTTCAGAATCACTAATGACCTGATCTAAGGTGCTCATCTTAGAAACGCACTGTGCCAAAGTATGACTGGCGGCGTCTGTACTTTCCTCTGCCCTGACACTGAGCATAGCAACCTGATTAGCGCTGCTGGCAACGCTTTCAATGGATTGAGCTGTTGCACTGATAGCGAGCGCTACTTGCTCTATATTCGCATGTTGCTCTTGTAAGCTGGTATTGGCCTGCTCGCTGGCAGCACTGGTCTGGCTGGCTGTGACAGCAAGCTGAGAAGTTGTTTCACTGATAGTCCCAATCACACCCGTGAGGTAACTGGTCATTTGTCGCATCGCACCATATACACCAGTAACATTGGTATCCTGGCTGAAATCCTGGCGCAAATCACCTGAGGCGATGCGTTCACTGATATCGCGCATCATGCTGGGTTCCCCGCCAAGTGGACGTAAAACAGAATTGGCTATTAACCAGGTGGCAATGCTGATTGCGATAATTGCAATTCCGCCAATTATCGCAATAAACCAATATAGTTGATAAATTGGTGCAAATGCCTCCGCTTTATCAATTTCGCTCAATAATACCCAGTTCAGGTTTTCGAACTGAAAGGGCATATAGGCAGACAAGACCGGGTTGCCGTTGTAATCAATGATCAATTTGGTTTCAGAGAACCCTTGCAAACCACGCCTGACCGCGTAGGTATCAACCCCGTTTCGGACAACTGAACCTGCAAAGCTCGCTGTCACACTGTGTGCAGTGGGGTCGAGATATGAATCAGAGCGCATTCTTAAATCTGAGCCGACCAGATAAGATTCACCAGTTTTACCCATACCATCGCGTTGTTGCATGATGTCGTTGATGGTATCAATGGCGATTTGCAAAGCAATAATTGAATGTGTTCGTCCGTTAATCTGGATAGGGACACCTATGAACGCGGCTGGTTCATTGTTGCTGGGGGCATACTGTTGGTAGTCAGTAATAGAAAACTGCTTACCGTTGAGTGCATTGCGAAACAACTGTGCCAGTCCGGAGTCTCGATAGGGCCCAGATCTCAGATTGGTTTTATAATCGCTTTCCTGTGCGACGGTGTAACCAATAAAGCCATCGGTGTCTATGATGAATAAGTCGTAAAACCCTTTCTGTTCAATAAAGTGTTTAAACAAAGCATGGTTTTTATGCGCTAATTGAGCTGAAGTCGAATGTACTTCAGTACTGGCGATTTGTTGCCATTGTGCGGCAATCAGACTCAGGTCTGCCTTGCGTGCCTGAAAGTAATCGTCGATTTGGCGATGTTTAATATGTTTGATTGAGGTCAGCTGATTATAAGCTTGACGTTCCAACGCATCGGATGCGGTCATTAAGGATGTGATTGCCATAAATGCGGCGGGCAGTAAGCCGACCAGCAAGAATGAAATCAACAAACGTAGTTTGGTGGACATGGTGTACCTGACTTTAGGTTGTTTTGCTAATTGCAATTAAAAATGATTATCATCACATATTGTAAACAAAAATCCCTTTAGTGGGAACTCTGATGGGCAAAAAGTTAAAAAAAAGAAACTAAATTCTTATTTTTGTATCGGTATTTTGCTGTTTACACCGCTGTGTGGGATTGTATGGCAGGGGTCTGCGTTGTCGGATCCGGATGCCGGTGCATCCGGAACACCTAAAACCAATTTCATTTAATACGTGTTCAATTCAAAGGCGTAAATATATCACTATCGGCGTTAAGAATTTCTCATTTGGAACCTTAAACATAGGTTCACAAATTTTAGCCTCGCCTATAGAGATGTAGGTACCTCAGCGATAGCAGGACGAGGGAGCGATGCTATCGCCCCTATTTTCTTGCCTAAGAATAGAACACTTAACTAAGCAAATTGGTATGATTTAGCTAAGCTCAATAGCCTGGATCTGAACGACTGGTTCGTCCTCATCCTGTGCCGTGCTTTGTGGCGCGTCAGGGAATTGTGGTTTATCGAGCGCAATGTCCCCGCCATCAATGATGTCGTCTTTTTGTAAACCCTGGAAATCAAACATAGCATGATCGGCAAGATGAGAAGGAACAACATTTTGCATAGCGGTAAAAATACTTTCAACTCTGCCTGGATGAGAGTTATTCCACTCGTTAAGCATTGCTTTGACATGCTTACGCTGCAGGTTTTCTTGTGAGCCACATAGATTACAGGGAATGATGGGGAAAGCCTGGCTTTGCGCATACTGTGCGATATCGGCTTCTTTGCAATAGGCCAGAGGACGTATCACCATATGCTGACCATCATCACTCATCAGCTTAGGAGGCATGCCTTTTAACTTGCCACCGTAAAACATGTTGAGGAACATGGTTTCAATCATATCGTCTCTGTGATGACCCAGCGCTATTTTAGTCGCACCCATTTCTTTTGCCGTGCGGTACAAGATACCACGGCGCAGGCGTGAACACAGCGAGCAGGTGGTTTTACCCTCTGGGATCTTATCTTTTACGATTGAATAGGTGTCTTCCTCAACAATCTTATACTCAATGCCGAGGGTATCCAGATATTCAGGTAAGATATGCTCAGGGAAGCCGGGTTGCTTCTGATCCAGGTTAATGGCAAATACATCGAACTTGATAGGGGCAACACGCTGAAGGTGTTGTAGAACGTCCAGCAGGGTATAACTATCTTTACCGCCAGACAGACAAACCATGACGCGATCACCCTCTTCGATCATATTAAAATCGCCAACAGCCTGACCGGCCAGCCTTCTTAAGCGTTTTTGCAACTTGTTAAGGCTATATGCTTGCTTTGCTTCTTGTGAGTGAGACACTCGCCCCCCTATGTAAAAATGACGGCAAAAATAAATAAGGGCGCATTATACCGCCAGACCAGTAAACTGCAATATTAGCGGTGTGAATACACGCAGGCTTAGAGGGGGAGGGGATCGGCACTTGACTCCGTGCCGATCTGAGTGATTGACTTATTGTGCGAGTGGGCTTGTGTAACCATCCGGTTTCAGTGCCAGTACGTCACAGTCCAGGCTATCAATTACGTGTTCTGCGGTATTACCGACGAGTGCAGCGCTGAGACCCGTTCGTCCGACGGTGCCGATCACAACCAATTCGGTATTTTTCTCTTTGGCAATATGAGGGATCACATCTTCAGGAAGTCCTTCTTTTATCACACATTGCGAGTCGCTTAACCCAAAACGCTGTGCCAGGGCCCAGGTTTCCTCTTCATGATGCTTCTTGACTGCCTCATTATATTGAGACGGATTAAATTCAGGTATCTCAATGGCAATATTCACTGGCGTTGCCGGGTAGGTATTGACCAGGCTTAAAGAGGCGTTAGCAAGCTCACACAAAAATTGTGCATCTTTGATGATACGATGGTTTAGCGCCTGATGTTGCTCGTCATCACTCACCGCATTGACTGCTGCAAGTATTTCCCCTTTTTCTGGCCAGGCATGATCTTTGACTAACAATACCGGAGCCGGACATTTTCTGATTAGGTGCCAGTCTGTCGGTGTGAAAATCACAGATTTAAGTGTGTCATGTTGATGGGTGGCTTTGATAACGAGATCAAACTCGTGCTCGAGTACCGTTTTGATGATGGCTTCATAAGGTCGGTTATGCCAAACCACTTTGGTTTCTATATCAATATTTTGATAGCCACTGGTGAGTTCTGAGATCCAGGCCTCGCGATCTTTAATCACGGCTTCTCTCATCGCTTCACGCTCTTCTCGCGATAACATCGTCGTCATCTCGTAAGAGAAGTCATAAATTGATAAAAAAGCGGTGATTTTAGCACCAGTTTTTTGCGCCAGACTGATAGAACGATCCAGGCTGTTCTGTTGTTGTTTGGTCGGATCTATGACGGTGAGAATGCGTTTGATTTGTTCCATAATGGGCTCCTTAATCTTGCAAGGACGATTTCATCTCTGTATACAGTGTAATCTAAATCGTCCCGGGATAAAGAAAAAGTGAGCCGTTAATTGCCTCAGATCAAAGCGCAATTGCCGCCGCTTTAGCCAGTTCATCAATATCCAGAATAGTAATGAATTTACCTTCTACTTTGATGATTTCTGCCTTCTGGAAGCGACTTAACAGACGACTGATGGTTTCGACGGTCAATCCGAGATAATTGCCTATTTCGCCTCGTGTCATGGTGAAACGGAACTCTTTGCGAGAGAAACCGCGCTCGCCGAAACGATTAGACAGGTTGTAGATGAAGGTTGCCAGGCGCTCTTCAGCGGTCTTTTTGTTGAGCAACAGCAACATTTCCTGATCATAGTTGATTTCACTGCTCATCAGGCGCATGATCTGTTGTCTGAGTTTAGGCAGTTTGCCGGCTAGCTCATCTAGAGTGTCAAAGGGGATTTCACACACCATGGAGGTTTCCAGAGCTTGTGCGAAGCTCTGATGCTGCATCTTATTGATGGCATCAAAGCCTACCAAGTCTCCAGCCAGATGGAACCCTGTGATTTGTTCGTCACCTTGCTCTGAAATGGTGTAGGATTTAAACGACCCGGAACGTACAGCAAAAATTGAGTTGAGTTCGCTACCGGACTCGAACAAAAAGTCCCCTTTGTGAAGGGGTTTTTTACGCTCGATGATTTCATCCAGCTTGTCCATTTCGCTACCATTTAGAGAAAAGGGCAGGCATAGTTGGCTGATGCTGCAGTTATTACAGCTGATTGTACATTGACTTTTTGAACGATTACTTAAATCCATAACAAATCCGTTATTTATGACGCACGTTAATGATACTCTATTAGATGTGGTCATTTTTTAATACTTGAACTTTACGATATCTGGTGCCCAGATATACCATCTATTAGTTGGGTTTTAGGCACTAAATATTGAAGAGCCAAACCGCGCATTGATCATTTTAGGTCAAAAAGCTCCCATTTCTCGACCAAAACAGATGACTCTCATCTAATAGTATTACTGGCTCTAGATTAATGTACTAGTTTATCCGTTGCAATGATTAGTAGATAAAAGCCATACCAAATAAAAATATTGCCTAACGCAATCCGTGTCGCTTTATGATTTAAAAACGTGCTAAGCATTTGAGCGGATTGTCCCACCGCCAGCATGGCAGGAAAAGTACCGAGTGCAAAGGCCGCCATTATGAGGGCGCCACTTAAGCTGCTGCTTGCTTGCAGGCTCCAGGTCAGGGCGGAATAGACCAACCCGCATGGCAGCCAACCCCATAATGCACCATATGCTAATGCTTTGGTTTTTCTATCAATAGGGAGCAAATACTTGTTGAGCTGAACAAGGCGTTGCCACAGCAACCACTTGCCAGCTTTTTCCAGCCAGTTGAGCGTCGCTGCCAGGCGCATAACATAAATACCAACCAGCAGCATAAAAACACCGCTCAGCACATTCAGCGTATTTGCAAACAATGTACTTTGCTTGGCAAATGCAGCACCCAGCCCGGCAACCAGTGCACCGGCCACCATGTAACTGCCTAACCTGCCCAGGTTGTATAGTAGTGCGGTTACAAAGGGGGACTGTTTGGTCTGGGCGAGCTGCAGACTTGATGCAATCCCACCACACATGACCAAACAGTGGCCACTGCCGACCAAGCCCATGATAAAGGCGCTAAACAGACTTATCTCGGTCATTGCTTTTATTGTGTTGCTCTTTGTCGTCTTCGAACAGGATGCTGTGTCCTTGCTTATTTAGATCAGAAAACTGCTCGCTTTTGACGGCCCAAAAAAAGACCCCAATTGCGATGATGACAAATAAAATCGCGATAGGAATAAGGATATAAATAATACTCATAGCTTCAATAACCTCAAAGAGTTAGTGATCACCAGAATTGAGCTCGCAGACATACCAATGACAGCTACCCAAGGGGGGACTAGTCCCATTGCAGCGAGTGGCAAGATTGAACCATTATAACAAAGTGACAAAGTGAGGTTTTGTTTTATCACTGTCTTGGTTTTTTTAGCGACCAAATGCAAGGTTTGTAGCGACTTCAGGTCGCTGTTAAGGAGTACTACATCGGCGGTATTTTTCGAAATATCAGCACCCGTTTCCATTGCGATGGATAAATGTGCGCTGTTAAATACCGGGCTATCGTTTACACCATCGCCAACCATGCCAACGATATGTTGCTGTGCAGACCAGGATTCGACCTGCTGTTGTTTATCTTGCGGAGAGCAGGCATTTTTGTAGGTATCTAATCCCAGCTCCAAAGCCAGGTCTTTTACTGCATTTGAACTGTCTCCGCTTAGCAAGTGGCAGCTCAGGCCCTGACTCTGGGCATATTGGATTATCTCGGGCGCGCTGTGTCGCACTTTATCTGCCAGATAAAAATCGGCGATTGGTTGGTCATCCACAAACAACGTTGCCTGAGCAAAAGAGCTGTGATTGCCAAACCAGGCTGATTTACCAATGGCTACGCGCTGCTGATTAAAACCGGCTTTTACGCCGCTTCCCGTGATGACTTCAACGTCACTTAACTGCCGCGGAGAAACCACCTGTTCGGTAAATGCTTTGGCGATAGGGTGCTCAGAGTAACGTTCCAGAGCAACGGCCATTGCCATCACATCGGATTCTTGCCAGCTTTTGTCAAGTATGCTGATTGATTCGATAGAGAAACGTCCTTCGGTAAGAGTACCAGTTTTGTCAAACGCCATTCTGGTCAGCTTAGGCACAGTTTCAAGTACATGGCTTTCTTTAATCAGGATCCCTTTACGGGTCAGTGTTGCTACGGCACATGTTAATGCTGTCGGAATTGCCAAACTGAGTGCACAAGGGCAAGTTGCAACTAGCACGGAAATGGTAACCCAAAAAGCGTGGGGGGGATCTATCTGGTACCAGGCAACCGCTGTGATTGAGGCGAAAATCAATAAGCAGGCGACAAACCACTGTGCCACTTTATCTGTGACTTCGACGATTTTCGGGCGCTTTGTCAGAGCATTATGTTGTAGCTTTATGATTTGATTAAGTAGCGTATTCTGACCAACTTTGTTGATTTCAATAGTGATCACGCCATCATGGTTGATGGTGCCGGCATAGACCTGATGAGTTTGATATTTTTTCACAGGTAAGTGTTCACCCGTCATCATCGATTCGTCAACGGTCGTAGAGCCAGAGATTAATACGCCATCAGCCGGGATGGTTTCACCGGGCTTGATCATAATCTGATCGCTTAGCTGCAAGCTTTTAGCAGCAACGATTTTTTGTTCGCCATCGGGCAATAATTTACGCGCGGTCAGCGGTAACAGTTTTTGCAAGTTCGCAGTAAATTCGCTGGCCTTCAGCCTGGCCCGAAACTCCAGATATTTACCGAGCAAAAGCAAAAAGGTAAACATACAAATGGATTCAAAGTAGACTTCGCCCACAGACATCACCGTGGCATAGCAGCTCGCAGCGTATGCACCAAAGATGGCCAGTGAGACGGGCAGATCCATATTAAGCTGTTTGGCTTTGAGCCCTTTAATAGCATTGGTCAGAAATGGCATGGCCGAGTAGAAGATCACCGGGGAGGCTAAAAACAAACTGATCCATCGGAAATACTGCTCGAAATTGTCTTCCATACCGGAAAACATGCCAAAGTACATGGCAAACGCAAACATCATGACTTGCATGGTCATGAGGCCCGCAACACCTAGCCGGCGTAAATAGGCTTTAGCGACAGTTTGCTTTTGCGCGGCTTCGTCGTCGGCCTGAAAAGGGTAGGCCTTGTAGCCAATTTGATGCAGTGACTTAATAATATCACTCAGTTTACACTGCTTTGGGTGCCACAAAATCATGGCTCGGTGTGTTGATGTGTTGACGTCAACCCGCGCAACGCCTTTCAGTCCAAGTAACTGTTTTTCAATGAGCCAGGCGCAGGCCGCGCAGCTAATACCTTCGACACTGAGTAATACTTCCTGCAACTCGCCTTGCTGACTGACGAAGTCTTGCTGTATTTCGGCATTGTCATAACTCAACAGCTCTTTTAGCTGTTCCGGAACCAGCTCTTCGACTTTACCTGCACTGTCGGTTCGAAATTTGTAATAGTCGCTCATGCCCTGAGCTAGAATGGTTTCGGCAACCGCCTGACAGCCAGTGCAGCAGACAGGCTGCGGCTGGCCTTCAAATTGTACGTGAGCAGAAAACCCCGGCGGTACGGGCTCCAGACAATGAAAACAACTGGTTGTCATAGTGTCTACTTATATTCTGGAGAAATGGCGACTTTCTGTGCAGTGGGTAACTGAAGCTTTTCTTTTAGCTTCCAGCTTTGGTCCATGGGTTCTAGAAAAACAGTGAATGCGCCATAATGTGGCTCATCCAGAATGGCAGTGAATTCACCAGCGGCATTGGCCAGCAGAGTGACTTCAAAGTCGTATTTCTTGACTGTGCGGTGATAAAAAGACGCTTTCAGTGCATTGACTTTACTGTGATCACCTTTGGTGAAAGTAAAGCTGATTCTGTCTTCAGTGACATCAAGATCACCATGTAAATACAAGGCTTTAGCTTTATCGAACTTGCTGAGTTCAAGGTTAATGGCTTTGCCTTTTTTGTAGTAGTCGTCGACCACCATGTCCGGGCCATTACCGACGGCAAAAATCACTAAGAAAACGCAGGCAATAATGGTAACCAGCGGAAAAAACATTAAAAACCAAGGCCAAAAATTCTTATACCAGGGAGTAGGGTTCATAACGACTCAACAGCTTAATTTCAGTGGCAATATTCTATCTTATTTGGGGTTAAATACCTAAAAAAAAGCCTCCGATTGGAGGCTTTTTTGATCTTAAATAAACTTATAATCTATTCGATTATTTCTCCTGAGAGAGGCTGTACACATAGGCTGTAAGCAGGTGTACTTTGTCTTCACCCAGAATATCTTTCCAAGCTGGCATGACACCAGCACGGCCATGACGCAGTGTTTCTTCAACAGCACGTTGAGAACCACCGTACAACCAGATGTTGTCAGTCAGGTCAGGCGCACCAAATGGCAGGTTGTGAGCAACAGAGCCCTTACCGTCCATACCGTGACAAGCCGCACACATTGCGAACTTCGCTTTACCAGCATCCGCATCTTTTTGGTTTACTTTACGGCCAGACAAACCCAGTACATATGCAGTCATTTCTTTAATGCCCTGGTCACCCAGTGCATCCTGCCAACCAGGCATCGCAGCAACACGACCTTGCAGCAGTGTTTCTTTGATCTTGTCAGGTGTACCGCCGTACAACCAGTCATTGTCTGCCAGGTTAGGGAAGCTCATTGCACCACGTGCATCTGAACCATGACACTGTGCACAGTTTTGCGCGAACAAACGCTGACCAATTTCAAGTGCTTTTTGATCTTTTGCCAGTGTTTCGATGTCTTGCTCAGCAAAAGCCTTGAAGATAGGACCAAAACGCTCGTCAGCAGCTTCAAACTCTTTATCAAGTTGAACCCAGTGACCGTTTGCTTTGGCTTCTTCAATTGCTTTTTTAGACTCCTCGAGAGACGTTACGCCCTGGTTAGAGCTTGTCCAGTTCAAAAAGCCTGCAAAGTTACCTAAACCAGGGTAAGCAGCAAGATAGTAAACGGACCAGATAAATGTTGCGAAGAACATGTAAGTCCACCACTTTGGTAGTGGGTTGTTTAGTTCTTCGATTCCGTCAAACTCGTGACCACAGCTTTCGCCTTCTTCAACACCTGCATAGTTTTTCAGGTTCCAAAGCAGCAAGCCAAAGATCAGAGCCAGACACGCCAAGGTCAATACAATGACCCAAATACTCCAAAAGCTAGTCATTTTTCAGACTCCTTTTCCTCGTTTGAGATTGTGCTGTTGTGCTTTTTTTCATCTTCAAAAATGGCATTGGCCGCGTCATCAAAACGACGTTTGCTACGCTTGCTGTATGCCCACACAACAATCACTATGAACAGTACTAAAATTATCAGAGTCAAAATGCCTCTGTATGTGCCGTAATCCATAACAAATTACTTCAAATGTGTGCCAAGTTGCTGAAGGTAAGCAATCAGGGCTTCCATTTCGGTTTTGCCCTTTACTGCGGCTTCAGCACCTTGAATGTCCTCATCGGTGTATGGCACACCAAAGTTACGGAACACTTCAAGTTTCTTAGCGGTTAATTGACCGTCCAATATATTCTCATTGAGCCAAGGGTAGCCAGGCATATTTGACTCAGGTACCACAGAGCGAGGATCCATCAGGTGTGCAAAGTGCCAGTCGTCTGAGTAACGCTGACCAACACGAGCCAGATCAGGACCTGTACGCTTAGAGCCCCACTGGAACGGGTGATCCCAAACAGATTCACCAGCAACAGAATAGTGGCCGTAACGCTCAACTTCATCTCGGAAAGGGCGGATCATCTGTGAGTGACAGTTGTAACAACCTTCACGTACATAGATATCACGACCTTCCATTTCCAGCGCTGTTAGAGGGCGTAAGCCATCAACAGGCTGAGTGGTGTCTTTTTGGAACATCAGCGGGGTGATCTCAACGAGGGCACCGAAGCTGATGGCAAAAACCGTCAGGATAGCCATTAGGCCAACGTTCTTTTCGACGATTTCGTGTTTGTTTGAAGAGTTATTATTGCTCATACTCGACACCCCTTAAGCCATTTGCGTGTTAGCTTCGGTGGTCAAAGAGCCACTCTTAGCTGCTACAGTACGGTACACGTTGTAAGCCATTACCAGCATACCAATCACGATGAACACACCGCCCAAGAATCGCATAATGTAGAAAGGCTTAGACGCTTCAAGAGACTGTACGAAGCTGTACATCAAAGTACCGTCAGAGTTAACTGCACGCCACATCAGACCTTGCATAACACCAGAGATCCACATTGCTACGATGTACAGAACAACACCAACAGTGTGTAGCCAGAAGTGGGTGTTAACCAGTTTAACGCTGTACATGTTACCGTGACCAAATAGTGCAGGGATCAGGTGATAAATAGCACCAATAGAGATCATTGCTACCCAACCTAGTGCACCAGAGTGTACGTGGCCAACTGTCCAGTCAGTATAGTGTGACAGGGCGTTTACTGACTTGATTGCCATCATTGGGCCTTCGAAGGTAGACATACCGTAGAAAGACAGAGAAACAACCAGGAAACGCAGGACAGGGTCGGTACGTAGTTTATGCCAGGCTCCAGACAGGGTCATGATACCGTTGATCATACCACCCCAAGAAGGAACGAACAGGATCACAGACATTACCATGCCCAGAGACTGCGTCCAGTCCGGTAGTGCTGTGTAGTGTAAGTGGTGAGGGCCCGTCCAGATATACAGAGAAACCAATGCCCAGAAGTGAACGACCGATAAACGATAAGAGTAAACAGGGCGACCAGCTTGTTTAGGCACGAAGTAATACATCATACCCAGGAAACCAGCAGTCAGAAGGAAACCTACCGCGTTGTGACCGTACCACCACTGAACCATAGCATCTACCGCACCCGCATAAATTGAATATGACTTGGTTAGAGATACTGGTACAGCCATGCTGTTTACGATGTGTAGTACTGCAACGGTAATAATGAAGCCCGCGTAGAACCAGTTCGCAACATAAATATGTGACACTTTACGCTTGATCAGTGTGCCGAAGAAAACAACAGCATACGTAACCCAGACTACAGCGATTGCAATATCGATTGGCCACTCAAGTTCAGCATATTCTTTAGAAGATGTGATACCCAGTGGCAGCGTAATAGCTGCTGCAAGAATGATTGCTTGCCAGCCCCAGAAAGTGAAAGCGGCTAGCTTGTCGGAGAATAAACGCGTCTGACACGTACGTTGTACAACATAGTAAGATGTTGCAAAAAGTGCACTAGTACCAAATGCGAAGATTACTGCGTTCGTGTGTAACGGACGAAGTCGAGAGTAAGTTAACCATGGAATGTCGAAGTTTAACGCAGGCCACGCAAGTTGCGCCGCGATAAAGACACCTACACCCATGCCAACGATGCCCCAAATCACTGTCATTATAGCGAATTGGCGTACAACCTTATAATTGTACTCAGTTTGTGATGCTACTGTTTGGCTCATTTTCTGGATTCCGCTGCAATTAATGCGATTAGAAATGATTAACCTGTAATACAGGCCCTGTTTTTTTATTTCAACAAACCCGTTTGAGTTGCATCCCGTGGAACAAAACTCTCACCAGCTTGAGAAACCCTTATTTTTGCAAGGAAATAATAATTTTTTTGCAAACGAAAAGATACTACAAACACCTAAAATAATGACATCAATCAAACTTTGTACGAGTCATTTGCTCAATGAGTACGCGAATTGCGCAATATCAAAACAAATTGCAAAACTTAACGCCAAAGGCTGGCCGAAAAGAGCAATTCCACATAAACTGAATGTCTTTTCAAGATGTCACACACTACGCATTATGCAGAAAAATTGCACACTACCCGGTGTTTTTTTAGTCACTTTCCTGACGGCCTGTTCAGACCCAAGTACCATTATACATGAAAGTTCAGAAAATAGTGAAAGTTCGCAAACTTCCTTGA
Organism: Pseudoalteromonas rubra; assembly: GCF_000238295.3. Classification (NCBI taxonomy): domain Bacteria; kingdom Pseudomonadati; phylum Pseudomonadota; class Gammaproteobacteria; order Alteromonadales; family Pseudoalteromonadaceae; genus Pseudoalteromonas; species Pseudoalteromonas rubra. The sequence continues at coordinate 120,120 of NZ_AHCD03000032.1, read as the reverse complement.
ATTGTGTTGCCTCTTCTCCTTGTCAGAACCACGAAATAACGCTTTGGCATTCAGCTGAAACACTTCGACCAGAAACTCCGTTTGAGGTGTTTCTGGATACACAAAATTCGGCACTTAAAGTTCGCGCTGCCTGGCTGGAAGGGAAGAGTATGTATATGGGAAAAATACCCGTCTTTTTTACCTTGAAGCAAGATACACGCTGGTCTGCTGAGGTCATGGTCGGGGCATGCAGTGACCCGGTTATGGAGTGGCAGCTAACGGTAGAGTTGACCGGGCATCCGACACTGAAAGGAAGTGACAAAACTGTCACATTTAGCCTGTACACTAAGCTAAATTAATATATTGCTGTTGAATAATCTTACTTAGCGTTTCATGTTCGTTTACAAACCCTCTCGATTTTGCATGACTTTGTTAAGCATTTTGACTATATTTAACCAAACCGCACATAGCGATAACAGAATACCCATTTGGCCAAGAGTCTCGTTTGACAAAACGCTCACACAGGCAGATAACTAAAGAAAGAACAAAACGCAAGCTATTTAAGGAGACATCTAGTGGCAAAGCGCATAACAAAAATACTCACACCGGTGGCAGCATCAATCGCTTTAAGCTTGGGCCTTTCAGGCTGTAGCCTCTTCGATGATGACGACAATAATGTTCCAGTTAACCCGACTGATCCATTAGTTGAGGGCAGTGTCGATGCTAATTTCAGTGTGTCTATTTCAGGCAAGGCCGTAAAAGGAACGCTTAGTGGCGCAATGATCAGCGTCAAAACGGTGGATGCACAGGGGAATGAAGTAGATTTGGCATATCGTACTCAGGCAGGTGAGGAATCTGCAACTGAGAAAGCGGAAACTGAAGACGCCGCAAAAGCCAAAGCAAATGCGACATTAATTAGTGGCAACCCAACTGACCTGAAAACCACCACGAGTGGCTTTTATGAAATCTTTGTAGATGAAAACTTCTCCGGTCCCGTATATATCACAGTGACCACCACCAAAGATGGTGATGCGCTGGTTAAATGTGACGCGTTTGCAGGCTGTGGTGTTGGTACGGCTGTTAAGGTCGATGATGGCTCTGTCTTCAATGAAAACGGCAAGGTTGACTTTGGCGAGTGGTATAAAGACGATATCGAGCTTTCGGTTGTTAAACTGATCACACCAGCTTCATCTGACAGCGCGACGACAGCCAAACGAGGCCCGTCATTCGCTGATGGTGATGACGGTTTTTACAGAGCAAACCTGTCGGTATTTACTTCAACCGCAGCTCGTATACTGCTCGGTGGAGATGGCGGCATTGATGCTGCAAGCATTGGAGAAGCCAGTACCAAGGTTATCGAACAGCTTGTGGGCGACGTCAGCTTAGTCGCTGCGCTTGCCAATGACCTGTCGCTGGGCGGCGCAATAGACTTCACAAGTGTTGATGGCAGTGAAAAGCTTGATGCTGGTGCACTGGTATTGATTCAGGTCGCTTCGTCACTGCAGTCTTTAGCCGGTAAAGAAGGTCGCTCTCTAGGTGAGGTGTTGACCGAGCTGTCGACTGATGTTGAAACAGATAATTTGGACAATAGCCAGACCTTCACTCGTCTGAAAGATGAAGCACAAAAAGCTGGTAATGTGTTAAGTGCGATTGTGTCGGGCGACCAGGAAGCAATCAGAGCAGCATTGATTGAAGCCGGTGTTTCTGAAGAGGATATAGATGATGTTGCCGCTGATATTGAAAGTGCGGTAGATACTGCGGTTAATAATGGCGCAACTTCTGAAGATGACCTGAAAGATGATATCGATACAGTCATAGACCAGCTAGATGACATAGGTAATGGAGATGCGTCTACTGACAAACAAAGTGAAGCGATAATTGCCAGCGTTGTGGCAAGTCAATCAGCGTTGGAAGGCAGTGACACTACACTAGCTGGATTCGCTACTTCACTTGAATCTGTTAAGGCACTGGGCACTGACCTGTCGACAAAAGAGAAAGCCGTTGAATACGGTGCTGCGGCGGTTGTGCTGAGTACTCAATTTGCTGCAGAAGTAGATCTAGAAGCGGATGGTGACAACCTTGGCAAGTTATTAGCAAGAGAGTTTGCAACGGCCGAGCAGTTGGTGTCAGCTGCGACGCAACTTGTAACAGGAAACGCAAAGTATCAGCCGACTTTAGATCAGGCGACTGCATTGCTGACACAGGTTACAGCTTTGATTGCACAAAAAGATCAGCTAAACACCGATATTGCAGCTGAACTTACTGCTGCGAATGACAAAATTGCTGAATTCGGTGCAACGCTTGATGCCGCTAAGAAAGCGTCAGACGACAGCCTGGCACTGGCTAACACTGACAATCAAGCCGCAGACGAGAAAAAGGTGGCGTTTGAAACACAGTTGCTTGCTGCACAAGCTGCTGTTAAGGCAATTACCGATCAAAACTCTGCTGAAGTAGCAATGTCAGAATTGGACAAAGCACAGACCGCACTTCAGGAGTCACTAACCGCATTCCAGAGCGCTCAGACCTCGGCCAATACCGCGTTGACATTGGCAAACGCGTATAAGACTGAAGCTCAAAATCAGAATGAACCAACAGACAGCGCAGATCAGGCGATTGCTGAAGCAAACACTCTGATTGACGGTGCTGCCGCAGCGATATTCAGCCTGAATGTATCGGGCGACCAGCTTACTGTTTATGTCAATACTGCAGTGGGTAAGCAAGGTTCAGATAAACTTGTGACCATTAGCTTGGTGACTAAAGAAGGAGCTGATGCGACCTTCAATGCCGGTGAAATCATCTATGACGTAGTGAGAGACATTTGGGATTCTGGACTTAATTCTGGTGATCACTCAGGTACTGCGCCGAACTTCCCTGATTGGACGTACAGCTACAATACTGATACCTATGCACTGAGCCTGGAAAACACTAAAGGTAATGAAAAGTTATCTGCAAATGGTCAGGTTAACTCGGGTGCTCAGAGTAAGATTCTGTTTACCTGGTCTGGCTATATGACTGCTGACTCGGGCCAGACAGTCGCGATTACTTCACCCGATTTAGCTGAATGTGAACGTTGGGCTATCGATGCCATTGATATGCCAAATGCTTCTTGTTCAGTTCTGTATGTAGAAGGCAGTATTCAAACAGTTGAAGATGCGAGAGATTTTGATATTTCACGTGGTAAGACATTCAACTTGGTTGAATTTGTAGATGGGCCTTATGGATTTAATGGTCATTTCTACTCTGAGCTGACAGCTGTTGACCAGCAGGGCAATCCTTCGCCGTTGTTTGTTGATGATACCACTGAATTGGCTTCCATAGAGCTGAAAGGGGATACTGAAGGGACAGCTTTTACCGCTCACTTTGATATCCGAAATGAAGACAATAACGATGATCTGGGCATGGCAAAAGTGTCGATTGATAACTTTAATGGTTATGTTTTCGATGTTAGCCTGATCGACGGAGAGGGACCATTGTTAGGTGACGTTTCAATCAATAATGATACCAATCAGCCGGTTAAAGTTGGTGACGTAGAAGAGGTAACCAATGGTTTCCGCATCGACTATATCAACGGAGAGTCAATCGAATATACAGATATCGATTTTTTAGGCCAGTCAAATAATTAAAACAGGCCTGGATTAAGGGGGAAAGGTCAACCTTTCCCTTTTTTTTTGCTAAAAGTGAAGTTTATGAAATTAAAAAAAACCTCTCCATTGCTCATCCTTCTTGGTGTCTCCTCAGTTAATCAGGCTTATGCAAGCTCCAGTGACATTGAGCTCATTCACCAGTTTCACAGTGAAATTTACACAGAGTCTCAGCCCGTAAAAGCATTTGTCGAAGATTTTGATAAACCTTTGACTCATGGTGACAGCGCCTTTACCTATAATGTGTTTGAACTGGGTATGAAATACAAAGGCTTTGGGTTTGGCGCTCAGAGCCGATTCGATTATTTACTTGCTTTTGATCCCGATACGGCGCGCTATACACACACAGAAAAAAATGATCTGCCATTTGAACGTCGTAATTATCGCTATTATCTGAGAGGTAAGCAGGCGACGACCAACGGGGTTTTTCTCAGTTACGATTTCACGTTGCTGGATGAGCGCTTAGTCATTACGCCAAAGTTCACTTATTTTCAAAGTACGCACTTTCAGGACGCAGTAGTCGACGGCACTATTTTTGCTGATGAGATTGAAGGGAAACTACAGACTGAGTACTACTTTTCTAAAGATATCTTATTTAAGTCATTTACTCCGACAGAAAACCCGGAAGGGGATGGCTATAGTTTTGATCTGGCGCTTAGCTGGCAGATAACACCTGATTTAGATGTTTGGGCTGCAGCTAAAGATCTGATGTATGAGACAAAGTATGAGGGAGTTGGGTTTGTAAATGGATTCACCACCGATATTCCTTTTTCTGAGAGAGAAGACGGGATAGATACAACACCGTCTGTCAGATTGCGTACCTCTGCTTATGATCAAGAGATTGAATACACTTTTGAGCAGAATGCCAGATACTATCTGGGGGCCAATTACCGTATTAACAACCAATTCTCTACCACACTAAAAGCACGTAAGTTCATTGATGACACGTTCGTTCAGGCAACTTTATCTTACCATTTCACAGAAAGCTGGGAGCTATTTGGTGGATATGAAACACATAGTGAGGCTTTTGAGTTGGGCATTAAAACTCGCCATGCAGGCATATCTGTGAAAATGGACAACCCTGATATTGAAGATGCACATTATGTAAATTTGAACTGGTTTCTTAACTTGGCATTTTAGGGGGTAAAAGGTGCAAAAAATCAATAAAATCTTACCTTTGTTGTTGGCTGGTACTTTAACTGCATGCGGTGGAAGTAGTGACCCGGCCCCGACTGTGGATGATGCTGAGCCAGGGCTTGGTCATGATGTTACTCAAGTTCCCTCAGCTGCTGTGGCTTTTTATGTGCCCAAGTTTGTTGATACTTCAGGGACGTTGGCAGTCACTCAAGTAAGCTCAATGGAAACACAGCAGTTTACCGTAAACGACCTAAATCAAATGACCATCTCCTTAGATGCAGGTGTGGTGTATCAATTTGAATTTAGCCCAAGCTCAGAACAGGCACTCTGTCCCAGAAAGTTGGGATGTGGCCGGGCCCTGCGTGACGATCCAAATGACCTTAATGGCAACGAGGAAATTGATCTCGGCGAACCCGTCTCCGCGAACGTAACATATTCTCTTGCAGCGAAACCGATTGCTGGCCAAAATCAGCTGTATTTCTCATCTTATGCAACATTGCTGAGCGAATCGCAGTTAGACAGTACAGTGCTGTCTTTGACGAATACACCGATTTATCACCTGAGCCACAGTCGCATCAATCAGTCGTTGCAGGCGGAGTATGCTGCCAGAGCATTTACATATGCCGATATCATGAGACAGCTAAATATAGAGGGACGTCAGGATGACGAGATACCACCTCTGGCAGATGCCTTTGAGCTGGCATATAAGCACAGCGATAATACGCTTTGGCAAAGTTATATTGACGAGGTCAATCAGTACTTTATAGAAACGCTGTTGGACGAGAAGGACAGCACACTGTTTTCCAATGTCGTTGACCAGGTTTTACTGATTGCCAACGAAGCATTGCAGTTGCAGGATATGGTAACGCTGGCAGACTCTGGCACAGTGTTTAACAATGACCTGCTTGATCACTTCAGGGATTCTCTGGGCGTGGTCCGCCTTCAGGAAGAAAAGTACAGTGATGAACTGGATACCAGACTGGGTGAGGTAGAGGCTCTGGTTGCTGATGAAGTAGTACAAGAGTCATTTTTAGCTCTTTCAGAGGCGGTCTACAATGTTGTCGACGCTGTGTCTCCGGCTCGTAACTCTGAGCCTGGTAATTATCAGGTTGACGATCTTGACATCGTATATACGACAGAACCGTTGTTTAACTGGCGGGTAACCGGCCTAAATAGGGGGTTTGAAGTCAGTATGGACGTCACAATGTCCGAGTGGCGTAAAAGCCCAACTTTGGGCGATCGCATTGCCGGTAGCGGGATCGTATCTGTGCGCAAAGGTGACGTGTCTTTAGAAGCTGACTTGAACGATATCTTCTTGTTGTTCGATGGCTCTATTGATGATGACAACCTGCAAACGGCCACTGGTACTTCGCGCTTTGCCGGGAAGATCACCCTACAAACGGCAGCCTCGACCACCAAGGCGGATCTGAGATTGCGCTTGGATCGGGTCATGTCTCCCAGTAATTCGGTTGAAAGTATCCTTGCTAATCTGCGTGTACGTGGTGACTTTGAAACTGCCAATCAGCTGACACCCGTGACTTTATATGCAACTGAACGATCTCCTTTTGAGTTTGATACCAGCCTGGATTTAGCATTCGGGTTACATGTCGACTTTGATCTCAAGGGCGGCCCTGATTTTCAATTACAACTGGCTGTTGATGATCCCAGCAATGTCACAAATTTGAACTCTGCTGAGATCAGTTACCTTCTCGGTGGCAGGGTTATGCAGCTTGATGTACGTCGCTCTGGAGACAATAATAACATTGTTGCGCAAGGAAAAGATGGCTACTGGCTGGATATAAAACAAAAGGGACGTAATTTTACCGGAGGTTATTATTACGGTGACCAGCAGATCGGAGACGTGAAGACGGTACGAGGGATCCCTGGTGTTTTATTCCCGGACGGGAGCTTTGAATCCCTGTTCTAATTGGGCCTGTTACTGTTAAAATGATGTCTTTACTTGAAAGGGCCCTAGGGCCCTTTTTGAGGTTTTAAGAGGGTTAGTTTGAATAAAAGCCACGTAATTGAACATTTAAGGTTTGCGCTGGAACGCAAGCTCCAGGAGGCACAGGAGGCTGCGGATAGTGCCCGTGCAGATGCGATCCATGAACAAAGTGCGGCGGAAACTCAGTATGATTCTTTAAGTATTGAGTCAGGCTACCTCGCCGAAGGACAAAGTGAGCGGGTCGATCAAGCACACAAAGCCATCCAGGCATTTGAGCAGACCTATACGTTAAGCCGCCCTGATGCCGTTCAGGTAGGGGCTTTGGTTGAGTTAGTTGATGAACAGGGTCAGCATCACTGGTTTTATGTCGGCCCCTGTGAAGGCGGGCTGAAAGTAGTTTTGGGTGCCACAGAAGTGAGAGTGATCACGCTCGCGTCTCCTATCGGTCTGGCCCTCCAAGGACGTGATCTGGGGGAGGAGATTGAATTTAATTTCAATGGCACAACTCAGTGGCTGGAGGTACTTGAGTTACAGTGATCATGAAAAGAGTTTCTTTCTGACCACTTGCCGATACTGACTGGGGGTCTGATTCATCGTATTTTTGAAGACCCTGGTAAGTTGCCCCTGAGAGCTAAACCCGCAAGCCATTGCTATTTCCTGAATGCTCAGATTCGTTGAGGCCAATAGTTCAGTCACCTGACGTACTCGAGCTGTTTGCAAATAGTTCGCGGCAGTCTGACCCGTTGCAGCTTTGAAGCGGCGATTGAACGTTCGATAACTCATACCAAATTGCGCGGCGACGTTGGGGAGTGTGATTTCATTCGCACTGTTGTTGCGTAACCAAAACTGGATTGAGGCTATTTGTTCATCGCTATGCCGATCCACCGCACCCTCCAGGTATCTTTGCTCTTCATAAGGTTTTCGCACTTCATGAGAAAAGTTCTGTTGCACATGATTCGCCGCCTCCTGACCATAAAATTGACCAATAAAGTGAACAATCACGTCTGCCAGCGCGTTTAAGCTTGCGACGGTATATAGTCGTTCTGACTGAGTGATGAAGTAATCCGGGCGCAGAGCAACCAAGGGGTAATTGCGCTTAAACTGTTCAGCATAATGCCAGTGAGTTGTTGCTGAATGTCCGTCAAGGATCCCTGACTCAGCTAGAAAGCAAACGCCAGTTCCAACACCAATGAGTGTGGCACCTGAGCGCCGTGCCTGGGCTAAATTTGAAACCAATGAGGCATTTTTTCTCAACACCGGGCGAGGGTTACGCCAGATACTGGGGATAATAATGTAGTCGAAATCGCTTAGCGCACTGAAACTGGTGTGTGCTGAAAAGGGCACCCCCATTGATGAGAGAACAGCTTCTCCGCTCTCACTTAGCCAGGCAATTTCCAGCGGTATAAACTCATTGCCCAAATGGCGTCTTGCAAACGCTTCACCGGCGCGCAGCATTTCTATGGGTAATGTTACGCTCGTTATGAGCATTTGCTCATAAAGCGTGAAGGCAATACGGTGATTGTAAGCACCCATCTCATCCGACCTCTTAGTGGTGGCGTAATTTGCATGTTATATGGCGAAAAAAGAAAAGTATCATATTTTCCTTCGTTCTAAAATCGGTTCATTAGTTTTATTTGATAAGAGTTTGATATGACAGCATTACCAATTATCGTAGGTATGGGCGGTGTAAATGCCGCTGGCAGAACCTCGTTCCATCAGGGCTTTCGTCGCATAGTATTAGATAGCCTGGATGATGCTGCAAGGCAGGAAACTTTCCTGGGTTTAGCGACTTTGATGAACCTGGTGTCTTTACAGGGATCGGAGTTGGTAACAGCTGAAGGCGAAATCGTTCAGCGTGACGAAATTGAAGCACGCTTTGGCCAGCAGATTGTTGATGGCACACTAATCCGCAGAATCGAAAAAAACCACTTTGATGTAGATGCAACACATTGGCAGCAAAAGCTGACAATGCAGGCTAATGATAGCCATGGTTTAACCTTTACGTGCCGTAAACGTGATTTACCGACGCCTGTACCATCGAGCTGGCAGATTGAAATGCTGGATGAAAAAACGGCTCAGGTGCTTATTCCAGAGCAGCTGGCTGTCAAAGTGGATAGCTACAGAGACAATCCGATTAAAGCAGCAGGGCAGCTGCCAACCGGATTTGATCCCTCAGCCATGTACAACAGTCGTTATCAGCCACGTGGTTTGCAAGCCACCATTTTTGCCGCGACCGATGCCATTCGCTCTACTGGCCTGGTCTGGCAGAAGGTTATGAACAGTGTTGAGCCGGATCAGATTGGCACTTATTCAGCATCCATAGCAGGTCAGGTAAATGATGAAGGGCTGGGTGGTCTTTTTCGTAGTCGCATGAAAGGGGAGCGGGTGAGTACTAAGCAGCTGGCATTGGGGTTGAACTCTATGCCAACGGACTTTATCAATGCTTATGTGACAGGCAGTGTGGGTACTACTTTCTCGACAACAGGTGCTTGTGCGACGTTTTTGTATAATTTACGTGCAGCAGTTAATGACATTCAGGCAGGTCGAACCCGAATTGCTGTGGTCGCCAGTGTTGAGTGTGCGTTAACCCCAGAGATCATAGAAGGCTTTGGCAATATGGGCGCGTTGGCAAACGAAGAAGGCTTGCGCAAGCTTGATAACACCGATCAGGTTGATTACCGTCGCACCAGTCGTCCATTTGGCGAAAACTGTGGCTTTACTATTGGCGAAGGCGCACAGGTAACTATCCTGATGGATGATAAGCTAGCGCTTGAGTTGGGTGCCGATATCATGGGCTCCATTGCAGATGTTTATGTTAATGCGGATGGGGTGAAAAAATCGATTACAGCGCCTGGTCCGGGTAACTACATTACGATGGCAAAGTCAGTGGCGTTGGCCGAGCAGATCGCAGGTACTGAAGCGCTTCAACAGCGTAGTTTTATTCTGGCACATGGTTCCAGCACACCGCAAAACCGCGTGACCGAATCTTTGATTTATCATCGCATTGCTGAGACATTTGCTATCGAAGGCTGGAAAATCGCTGCGCCTAAGGCATTTGTTGGCCATACCATTGGTCCGGCATCTGGTGACCAGCTAGCAATGGCGCTGGGTGTCTTCAGTCATCAGATCATGCCGGGTGTGACAACTATCGATGCGGTGGCAGAAGATGTTCATGATCAGCATCTGGATATCCGTACCCACCATTATCACTGTGGTGAAATGGATATCGCATTTATCAACTCCAAAGGGTTTGGTGGCAATAATGCAACAGCAACAGTACTGTCGCCTGCCATCACGCTGAAAATGTTATCCAAGCGCTACAGTGACGCCGTACTTGCAGAGCATGGTGCCAAACTGGCAGAGACGAAGCAACAACAAGCCAGTTATCAGCAAGCAGCAGATTTGGGGCAGTATGAGCTTATCTATCGATTTGGTGATGGCATGATTGATGAATCCGAATTGCAGCTGAGTAAAGAAGCCCTGGAGATCCCAGGCTTTGATAAAGCAGTCAAGCTGAACGTCAGTAATCAGTATGGTGATCTGACGGATTAAAATACTATGTTAAGCAAACAAAAGGCGCGTTAGCGCCTTTTTTTGTGCCGTTTACTTCAGATATTGCGCGTGGAAATCCAGGTGCGAATCGATGAAGGTCGAAATAAAGAAGTAACTGTGGTCATATCCCGGTTGGATTCTCAGTGTAAACGGGTAATTTGCAGCCTGAGCGGCCTGCTCGAGGGCTTCAGGTTTGAGTTGCTCAGCCAGGAACTGGTCAGCATCGCCCTGATCAACCAGAATAGGTGCTTTTATATCCCCCGTATTTTGCCTGAGCAGGTGGCTGGCGTCGTATGCTCGCCATACTGAGCTGTCTGCGCCCAGGTAGCCTGTGAATGCTTTTTTGCCCCAAGGACAATCCATCGGATTACAGATAGGACTAAATGCCGAGATACTCTGGTAGCGTGTTGGGTTTTTCAGTCCGATGATCAGTGCGCCGTGGCCACCCATGGAGTGTCCTGCTATGGCACGCTTGTCAGAGACCGGAAGATGCGCTTCGATAAGTTTTGGCAGCTCGTCACTGACATAGCTGTACATCTGGTAGTGTTTATCATAGGGGGCTTGTGTCGCATTGACATAAAAGCCTGCGCCCAGTCCAAAATCATAGCTATTTTCCGGATCATCCGGGATCTCTTCACCACGCGGTGATGTATCCGGTGAGACGATTGCTATCCCCAGTTCGCTGGCACGTTTAAACGCGCCAGCTTTTTGCATAAAGTTCTCGTCGTTACAGGTCAGCCCTGACAGCCAGTAAAGCACAGGTACAGGTTGGCCTTTAAGTGCTTGCTCAGGTAAAAAAACGGCAAAGGTCATTTTACATTGAGTATGCTGGCTGTCGTGCTGATAACGTCGGTGCCAGCCTCCGGCGACTTTGTTTTCGCTCAATAATTCCATAATGTGCTCTTTTATAAATGGATCACCGAACGAATACTCTTACCCTGATGCATTAGCTCAAATGCTTCGTTAATGTCATCTAGTGACATCGTGTGGGTAATAAAGTCATCCAGTTTAAATTCACCTGCCATGTAACGCTCGACGATTTCTGGCAGCTCTGAACGGCCTTTAACACCGCCGAATGCCGTGCCTCGCCATACCCGGCCGGTTACCAATTGGAAAGGACGGGTAGAGATTTCCTGACCTGCACCCGCAACCCCGATGATCACGGATTCGCCCCAGCCTTTGTGACAACATTCCAGTGCGCTACGCATAACATTCACGTTACCAATACACTCAAATGAGAAATCCACCCCTCCGTCAGTCATCTCAACGATGACCTCCTGAATAGGTTTGTCATAATCATTTGGGTTGATGAGATCCGTTGCACCGAGTTTTTCTGCCAGCGCATATTTGTCTGTATTGATATCAACGCCGATGATCCGACTTGCACCCGCCATCACAGCACCAATCACGGCTGACAGGCCAATACCGCCCAGGCCAAAGATGGCAACGGTATCGCCAGGTTGTACTTTGGCTGTATTCATCACCGCACCCATCCCTGTTGTTACCCCGCACCCTAACAGGCAGATCTCTTCCAGTGGCGCAGTTTTATTGACTTTGGCCAGGGAAATCTCAGGAAGAACAGTATATTCTGAGAAGGTTGAAGTGCCCATATAGTGATAAATAGGCTCACCATCTTTGTAAAAACGAGTGGTTCCGTCAGGCATAACCCCTTTGCCCTGAGTTGCACGGATTTTCTGACATAAATTTGTCTTACCTGACGTACAGAATTTACATTCGCCACATTCTGGTGTGTAGAGCGGAATAACGTGATCACCGACTGCGACACTGGTTACCCCTTCACCGACAGCTTCGACAATACCGCCACCCTCGTGACCTAAAATCGCCGGGAAAACGCCTTCTGGATCTTCTCCTGATAGGGTGAACGCGTCTGTATGACAGACACCTGTGGCAACGATTTTAACCAATACTTCGCCTGCTTTAGGCATCATCACATCCACTTCTTCAATACTCAGTGGTTGTCCTGGTCCCCAGGCAATCGCTGCCCGTGATTTAATAAATTCAGCCATCATTACTCCAGTTTTGTAGTGTGAAAACAAAAGTATAACTTGCTGTGAGAGTTTGATAATCTTAAAAATTAAGAAAGACTTTTACGTATTTGTAATAATGGATAGATGGTCAGGTTTAGATGAGTTTGTCGCGGTGGCGACCAGTGGTTCCTTCACAGCGGCAGCGCAGCAGCTGGACACTTCAGTGGCGCAGGTCAGTCGTCGGGTTAAAACGTTGGAATCCGAGCTCGGTTATCAGCTACTAACCAGAACAACCCGAAATCTGGCATTGACACCCGAGGGCCAGGTGTTTCTCGGTCATGCCAGGTTGCTCCAGCACGCCTATGATGATGCAACGGCGGCACTGAGACAAAGAGACAGTGAGCCAACGGGGAAAATCAGGCTGACTGCGCCTGTGATGTACGGCGAACAATACATCATGCCGTTGGTACATCAGTTTATGTGTCGTTTTCCTTCGGTGACGGTCGATATGGAGCTGACCAATGCGCAGTTAGATCTGGTGGAGCAGGGCGTTGACCTTGCAATTCGGATCGGTCAACTCAAAGACTCCTCATTACATGCAAAACGCCTGTCGCAAAGGCGCACTTTGGTGTGTGTTTCTCCACAATACTTAAATCAGCAGGGCCCAATTACAGCAATCAGAGATCTGCAAAGGCAGAATTGTCTGTTGGGCAACGCACATTACTGGCGCTTTATGGATCACGGCGTAGAGCGGCATGTTAAGGTAACTGGTACATTGAGATGCAACAGTGGCTGGGCGTTGCTGGATGCGGCGAAGCAGGGGTTAGGTGTTGTTCAGCTACCGCACTATTATGTGCAAGATGCCATTGAACGTGGTGAATTAGTAACAGTGCTGGATGCGTTTGCACCCATGGAGGAGGGGATCTGGGCGGTGTATCCGCCCAGAAAGTATTTGTCTACGGCTATCCGTGCGTTAATAGACTTTTTGGCCGACGCGCTCTAGGCCTCAATAGTATTGCTTTGCATCGCTTCCAGCGCGCTGGTCAATGCCTGCTCGCGGCTCTTGCAGAAGGCATGGTCACCCAGTTTGCTTCGAATATCGAACTTCTGAAGCTGCTCACTTGTGTCTTTATTTGGTGAGTAAATAAAGACCTGACAGTCAGCATCCAGTGCATCACTGATGGCGTTTTCAATAGCGAGGCTGACGGTCACATCCAGCATGGCCACATCACTTAAATCAAGCACCATGGTTTTATATTCGCCGATATGGCGATGCTGGCGAGTGATTGCTTTTGATACACTAAAGATCATCGGACCGGACAGATAAAAGAACAAAAGTTTGCCTTTGGCCTGCTCTAATAACGCACGCTCATGCGTTGAAAGTGGAACATCTTCATCGGCATCACCATCACTGATGGCTTTTACATGTTGTTCCTGAACTCGGCTGAGGCGTTCAATCACCATAATATTGGAAATAAAGACCCCCAGGCCAACTGCAACCATCAAATCGACGAAAACCGTCAGTAACATAACACCATACATGATGGCCATCTGACTGATACTGAGTTTATGTGCACGCTGAATAAAGCTCCAGTCCAGAATGTTAATCCCGACATATACCGCGATACCGGCGAGCACAGCCATCGGGATCGGTTCAGTCAGGCTGCCAGCCACAAATACAACGGCCATTAGGATCAGGGCGCGGAAAATCCCTGCTAATGGGGAGCGTGCACCTACCTGTATGTTGACAACTGTGCCCATGGTGGCACCGGCACCTGGTAGTGCGCCGAAGAAGCCTGCAATCATGTTTGCAATACCCTGACCACGTAGTTCTTTATCAGAATCGTGCTCTGTACGCGTCAGACTGTCACCGATAACGGCTGTCAGCAAGGTATCAATGCACCCTAAGGTACCCAGCACCAGGGCATCGATAACCATTTCGGTAAAGAGTTCCGGGGTAAAAGTTGGCCAGACAATTTCAGGCAAGCCACTGGGGATCTCACCAATTCGGCGAATGCTGTCAGTATCAAACAGCAAGATTGAGATTAAGGTCACAATGACTAGTGCAACTAGTTGAGCAGGCACATACTGGCGATACTTCTTAGGCATGTAAAACAGCACACCTAAGGTGAGGACCCCTAAAAAGAGCTCAGAGAAATGTAAATTGAGAAATAGCTCAGGAAAAGCGGACAACGTACCTGGCACACCGCCTGGGGGCGCTTGATGCCCGAGCAAGGGAGCCAGTTGCAGTATGATTAAGATGACACCAATTCCGGACATAAACCCGGAGACCACGCTGTATGGCATCAGGGTTACATATTTACCAAGCTTGAGCGTGCCCAGTAATATCTGAAATGCGCCCGCCATCATCACCACTGTGAAGGCCATTGCCGGCCCCGCTTCGGGGTATTTTGATATCATGGTGGTCAGAACTGCTGTCATAATGACCGTCATCGGGCCAGTTGGTTCTGAGATCAGAGAAGTAGAACCGCCAAATAAGGCAGCGAAGAGGCCAACGAGAATTGCGCCCCACATACCGGCTTCAGCTCCGGCTCCGGATGCCACGCCAAAGGCGAGGGCGAGTGGTAGGGAAATGATCGCAGTGGTCACACCACCGAACAAATCTCCCTTGAAATTCATATGTTTAAATCTTGATAACGAAAACATTGAAGGTCCATACCGCGAGATTTGCCGCATTCTACACTAAAACCCGGTGTAATTTAGAGCCACTATTAAAAAAATTTTACACTTTTTTTTGGGGTCAAGGGTATGACCCGGCTTTCTTGATTGTGCTAGTATCGTGCACTGAACTTATACGCAGAAAAATAAACTATTATGTTTCAGCCTGTTAGCCTTTATATAGGGCTCAGATACAGCCGTGCCACCAAGGGCAATGGGTTTGTATCTTTTATTTCGTTTTTTTCCATTGCCGGGATAGCGCTCGGGTTAATGGCGCTCATTACAGTCAGCTCTGTGATGAATGGGTTTGAGCAGAGCCTGAAAAACGCCATGCTCGATTTAATCCCTCATGTGCAGCTACACAAATCATCAGATGAAGCATCGCATGACGCCGGGGCGCTGTTGACTAAACTGAGTGCACTGCCAGAAGTTAAGCGAGTAACTCCTTATGTCACCAGTGATGTGATCCTGCAAACGAATAAAGATTTGGTTGGTGTACGTCTGCAGGGCGCCTTTTCCGGCTATCCGTCGGCACTTGAGCCACACATAGAAGCCGGCAACCTTGCGCAGTTTCGTGAACAGAAATATCAACTGGCGCTGAGTCGTTATCTGGCCAATCAGCTGGATGTGCGATTGGGTCAAAAAGTCCGGGTGATTATGCCCGACATAAGCAGTTACACGCCCATGGGGCGGGTCCCCAAACAGCGTTTATTTACAGTCGCGCTGATTTACAATACCCATAGCGAGGCCGATGTTAATCTGGCATTCGCCGATGGTAAAAGCCTGCAACGCCTGCTTAAACGCAAACCGACGGACTTTGACGTGAGTATTACGTTGAAAGATGCCTTTGCGGTCAATGATTTCAAAACAGTTCATGCACCGTTGTTGTCAGGGCTGGAATACTCGGACTGGCATGTGCAACAGGGGGCATTATTTGCTGCTGTGGCTATGGAAAAACGCATTATGTCCTTACTATTGGGACTGATTGTGATTGTGGCTGTATTCAATATTGTGTCGGCCTTGTCGATGATGGTCAGTGAAAAGCAAGGTGAAGTCGCCATTTTGCAAACCCTGGGGTTGGCACCTGGCGCCATAGCACGGGTATTTATGATCCAGGGGTTGTATAACGGTGTGGTTGGTACGCTGATCGGCACCGTGTTTGGTTATCTGCTGGCCAGTCATATCAACGAAGTGCTGGCAATCAGCGGGCTATCTTTGCTGGGTGGTGCTGAGTTACCGGTCAGGTTTGACTGGTTGAGTTTGAGTTTGATTGTTGCAACCAGTCTGATTTTGAGTTTTCTGGCAACATTGTATCCGGCGTTTAAAGCCGCAAAAGTGCTTCCTGCTGAGGTGTTAAGGTATGAGTGATTTAGTAATTGAATGTCAGGGTCTGAATAAGGCTTATGATGAAGCGGGCCAGCAGGTTGAAGTGTTAAAAGGCGTTGATCTGGCACTTGAACAGGGCGATATGTTGGCCATCGTCGGCAGTTCCGGCTCAGGAAAAAGTACCTTGTTGCATATATTGGGCACATTGGATACCGCCAGCAGTGGTTCAGTGAAAATTAAAGGTACCGATGTTGCTCAGTTATCACGTCGCAAACAAGCGGATTTTCGTAATCAAAATCTGGGCTTTATTTATCAGTTCCATCACCTCCTGATGGATTTCACCGCACTGGAGAATGTGGCTATGCCTTTGCTGATTGCCGGTCAGCCGCCTAAAGCTGCACAGGCACAGGCCGAGGAAATGTTGGGCAAGGTCGGTCTCGCTCATCGCGGTGGCCATCGACCGTCGGAGTTATCAGGCGGGGAGCGTCAGCGGGTTGCCATAGCCAGGGCGCTGGTCACGCGTCCCGCATTGGTATTAGCAGATGAACCTACAGGTAATCTGGATAAGCAAAATGCATTGAAAATCTATGCCTTGCTGAAAGAATTAAACCGGGATTTAAAAACCAGCTTTGTGGTGGTAACACATGACCTCGAGCTGGCGGCAAAACTGGGCCGTGCCGTAGCGCTGGACGACGGTGTGCTGATTGAGCATGCCTTGCATAGTGAGGCTTGAGCCATGTTGAGTGTGTTTATCAGTAACCGATTGCGCGCATCCAAGCATCAGGCTGGTATGATCGGGTTTTTGAGTAAATCATCAACGCTCGGTGTCATGCTGGGGGTGGCGGTGCTTATCGTCGCACTCTCTGTGATCAATGGGTTTGAACAACAGCTGAAAACGCGTTTACTGTCTGTGGTTCCTCATGTCGCTTACCAGGCGCCTTACGACCCAATTTCAAATTGGCCTGACAAAGTGCGATTGCTGGAAGCGCAACAAGGTATCGTGGCCGCGGTGCCTGAAATATCGGTCACAGCCATGGTACAGTTTCGTGGTGAGCTGAAGGCCGCTGAAGTGAAGGGGATAGATTTTCTTTCTCATCATAAGGTATCAGATGTGGGACAATTTATTGCTGATACTTCACTGAGCGAGTTGACCGACAATGACATCGTCTTAGGGCGGCATATTGCCACAGAGTTGGGTGTAGAGCGCGGGGATAAAGTCACGCTGTTAGTGGCAAATTCACAGGCCGCTTCCCCCCTGGCAGCCCCAAAGCGGCTGAATTTTGTGTTAGCTGATGTGATTAATATGGGAGGACCCATTGACCGGTCACTGGCTTTGGTCTCTGTGAAGCGGTTGCAGCAGGCAATGGGGCTTTCGGATGATCAAGTGACGGGACTACGGGCAAAAGTTGAGGATGTATTCTCCGCGCATCAGGTTGCAATGACTGCGGGCCGGGCGTTACCTGATCTGGTTTACGTTAATAGCTGGTTTCGCACGCAGGGGAGTCTCTATCAGGATATTCAAATGGTGAGAACCATAGTGTACCTGGTCGTATTTTTGATCATTGCGGTTGCCAGTTTTAATATTGTGTCGTCTATGGTAATGGAAGTGAAAGAAAAGCAAGCGGATATTGCAATTCTAAAAACCATGGGGACCAGAGATAGCACTATCTTTGCGACCTTTGCGATCCAGGGCGTTAGTTATGCGCTAATAGGCGCTCTGGTTGGTTTGTTTGTCGGTATTCTACTGGCGCTGAATATTTCAGACTTATTCCGTGCCTGGATTGAGCTTGATGGAGATAACCCGTTGCAGGGCGTTTATTTTATTGAATTTTTGCCCAGTCAGTTGGATTGGCTAGATGTGATTTCAGTGTTGTCTATTACGCTTGTTATTTCTGTATTATCTTGTCTTTACCCGGCCTGGCAGGCTGTAAAAGTAGATCCAGCCAGAGTCCTGGGAGGCTAGTAAAGGTAACGCATACCCAGTGTATGCGTTACTCTTCAAAGTGCAGGTAGCTGGATTTATCAGCTACAACATACTCGACGAAGTCCGTGATATTCAGCGGCTTGCTGTAATAATATCCCTGTATATAGTCAACCCCTTTGGCTTTGGCATAGATCATCTGGTCTAATTGTTCTATGCCTTCTGCGACCAGTGGTTTATCGAGATTTTTTGCCAGTGACACAATAGAATTGAACAGCGACTGCATTTTTCCGTCACTGACGACATGGGTGACAAAGGCCCGGTCAATTTTAATTTCATCAAAATGGAGTTTACACAAGTAGCTCAGGCTGGAGTAGCCGGTACCAAAATCATCAATCGATATCATCAGTCCTTCGCTTTGTAGTTTTTGCAGTATCTCATTAATATAATTAAAGTTATCTATGAGGGCCGATTCAGTGAGCTCCAGCTTAATTTTAGCAGGGTTAAGCGACAGCTTCTCCAGTGCTTGCAGCAAACGGGTAGTAAAGTTAACGTCAAGAATTTCAACTACGCTGATGTTAATGGCAAAACGAAACTGGCGAGCCTCAATGTGCTCTTGCGCCAGTAAACCTTTTAGCTTATTAATCTGGCTCAGCGTAAATAGCGTTAGTTTGTTGATCTCGCCCGTACTTTCAATGATTGGAATAAATTCGGTAGGCGGTATAGGCTGACCATCAAGCTCCCAGCGCATGAGGCATTCAGCCCCAATCAGGCGCTCTGTTTTGGTGTCATGAATTGGCTGAAAGACGACTTCAAAGCTGTCAGCGAGGTTATCCTGATAAAGGGCACTGCGCAGGCCGGTTTCAATTTTGTTTTGTCGTTCAATTTGCCTGGCCAATGTCTCTTTGAACTCGACCAGGCGGTTGTGATCTGACAGTGCATCAAAGGTTGCCATTTCTGCTTTGTTCAGGCTTAACTCATGGTCGTCACTGGGCTGCTCTTTATAGTAACCCAGCGAAACATTGCTGTAGAAACTGTTGCCGTTAAAATTAAAGGGCTCGTTCAGTTGCTTGTATAAGGTTTCGATATTCAGTGGAACCGTATTCGGAATGAACACGCAGTAACAGTCGGAAGAGTGTTTAGAAAATATACCTTTATCAAATTCCCCCTGAAATCGTGCCAGTATCTCCATAAATACCAGGTTGGCAACACCAATATTCCAGACTTCGGAAATACGTTGAAAATTGCAGATCCGGACACAGCAAATGGTGCCCTGATGAGGTTGCTCTTTAATTTTGTTAATGAAGGCATCCCGATACAGCAACCCGGTGTGAGGATCACGGATTGCGAGCTGTTTATTCAGGCGTCTGATGGAGATCAGCTCTTCAATGGGTTCGAGCCTCAGGTAATATTGGTCGTCTTGCCTGAAGCTGTATAGTCTGACCCAGGTAACGCTGCTGTTATCAATGCTGATACCCAGCTCAATTTGATCAAAGATAGGGTCGAACAAGATTTCACTGAGATTAAGCTCAGCAAAGTCTTCATCAATAAAAACCAGCTTTTGCGATAGTATATCCCCGGGCTTTAGGCCGAGTGTTTGCTCGGCAGCGTCAGAGATGGAGATGATCTGTCCCTGCCTGTCATAGCTAAGATAAGCAATGTGCAGTAATTGACTTAATTGGTTTTTCATACAGATCACCCAAGCGCTTTTTGGATCTGGTAAGGGAGGTTGCTCAGCGCATAAATTTTATCGGCGCCCCCCCTCGCGATGGCCTCTTTCGGCATACCAAAGACCACACAACTGGACTCGCTTTCTGCAAAAGTCACCGCTCCCTTTTGCTTCATTTCCAGTAAACCACTTGCGCCATCATTGCCCATGCCGGTGAGAATAATTCCAAGGGCATGATTACCTACCGACTGGGCTACGGAGCGAAATAACACATCCACCGAAGGCTTGTGGCGACTGACAAGTGGTCCATCGCGTATCTCTAAATAGTAGTCCGAGCCTTGGCGTTTTACCAACATATGCTGGCCACCTGGGGCGATATACACATGGCCACGGCGGATGCGAGTGGCAGTTTGTCCCTCTTCTACGCTATGAGGTGTGATGTCGTTAAGGCGTTGAGCAAACGCAGCCGTGAACTTACCTGGCATGTGCTGGACGATAACAATCGGCGGTGAATGGGCTGGGAGCTGCTGTAAAAGTCGGGCGATCGCCTCAGTTCCGCCTGTCGAAGCGCCAATGGCAATCACTTTTCCGGCACTGTCTGGTGGCTGTGCAGTTTTGTGGGCAGGTAGCACTTCTTCTGTCGTATGTAGCTCGCGAAAGGTGCCTTCTTCGAGGTATTTGAGTTGACGGACTTTGGCTTTAGTCGCCCCTTTAATAGCGTCAATGATTTGCGACACTGAGTCACTGTGTAAAAAGTCTCCCAGCCCGTGAGTGGGTTTGGCAATCACATCCACAGCGCCACAAGCAAGTGCTTCCATGGCGGTAGTGGTTTTTTCCTGCGCCAGTGCCGAGCAGATGATCACCGGCGTAGGGCGTTCCTGCATAATTTTCTTCAGGAAAGTGATGCCATTCATTTTTGGCATTTCCACATCCAACAAAATGACATCCGGCCAATTTATATTCATCTTTCGCTCTGCAATGATGGGGTCGGGGGCGGTGCCGCTGACCACTAAGGTACGTTCATGGGCTATGATCTCACTCATGACTTGGCGCATCAGGGCGGAATCATCGATGATGAAGACGCTGGTCATAAGGCAACCTTCTTGTATATGCAGGGACTCAGGGTTTGCAGACAAGCAGGCTTGTCTCGCATGGCTTCCGAGTGTCCCAAAAAGAGTAAACCACCATGGTTTAAACGTTTGATGATATTATTCAGGATGGCTTGTTGTTTGGATTTGTCAAAGTAGATGAGTACATTACGCAGAAAAATCACATCAAATGAAAAATCTACCGTGGTTAGGTGTAACAGGTTG
The DNA here is from genome assembly GCF_000238295.3 of Pseudoalteromonas rubra. NCBI lineage: Bacteria > Pseudomonadati > Pseudomonadota > Gammaproteobacteria > Alteromonadales > Pseudoalteromonadaceae > Pseudoalteromonas > Pseudoalteromonas rubra. Next base: position 98,970 of record NZ_AHCD03000032.1, on the reverse strand, counting down.
TCTTCCTGAAAGCTGCATTGTTTTTTTAGCGTTGAGATCAGCGTGAAGTTATCGGCATTTTTACCCGTTCCTTTCAGGCAATAACGGATCCGATAGCGTTTGGGAATTTTGCTTACGGTAGATATGGCATAGCGCGCATCTCTGGCCATAAGCACAGACATTTCAGAAATATCTGTGCCGATAACATGCCATGGTCGGTTATAGAATAAGTCGTCCAGTATCATGGCCAGTGAGTACGCCTCTTCTCCGCTTGAGCAGGCGGCACTCCAGGCCCGAATGGGAGAGTGGCGTGGACGATTATGTTGATAGTAGTGATAAAGAAACTCAAACTGGGCCTGCTCCCTGAAAAAATAGGTTTCATGCGTGGTGAGTTTATCAATAAACACTTGCAGCTCTTCTTGTCCCTCGGGTGTCATTAACAAGCGATAATACTTGCTGAAAGAAGGGCAGCGTCTGGCACGCAGTCGGCTGGCAAGGCGGCTTGCCACAATATCTGCTTTGTTTTTACCCAGGCTGATCCCGGTATGCTGCTCAAACAGGCGGTTGAGTTGCTGAAACTCCAGAGTTGAAATCGCCATTGCTGCCTAACGCTGACAAAATCGGGAGAAGAATTCAGCCTGGGAGGATTTCAGTTGCGTATTAATCTCACTGATATTGAGTACACTGTTCATGTCGAGCAAAATGGTGAGCTGATTATTAATTTTAGCCATTTTCCAGACAAAGTGACGAGGGATATTGGCTCCGAAAGAGGGGGAGTCCTCAAGCTGATTGCAATTGATAAACTGAATAGACATTACGCTGCTGACCAGCATGCCGAGGGTCATAACTTCGTCCAGACTGGGATCATAAAAGTCATATAACACGATACAACTGTATTTGTTGTAAGGCTGAGGGTTTTTCAGCATCAGGCGGTGCTGCATATCCAGAACCGGAATAACACTGCCCCGGACATTGATCACGCCCCGGATCACCTGATTGCACATAGGGACCATCGTCGTGTCGGTCAGCTCAATGACTTCTTTCACGGACTCTATCGGAATGCCAAAGGTATCATACCCGATCGACACTAACAGTGAATGGAGTTCTTCGGTGGTCTTATTGCTGTCTGTGAGAGTGGGCGCTGAGTTCATATCACCTTTCCTCGTAGGAGTGTGCGGGGTCAGAGTCGAGTGTCAGTTCCAGTGCAAGTTGTTTATTATGTTGTTGTAAGTCGTCAAACAACTGCACATCATCCAGCGTCAGTATTTTGGTTATGTCCAGTATGGTCATCAGATTGTCTGTTAGTTTAGCCAAACCATACACAAAACGGCTATGAAACTGACCTGCAATACTGGGCACCTGGTCAATCTCATGTGCAGGAATATCCAGCACCTTAGTGACCATATCGACTTTCAGGCCGACAGTAATATTCTGCGCTTTATAGTTGCACTCAGCGACAATAATGCAGGTACGATTGGTGTTGGGCTGTGCGGGTTTGTTCAGTCGAACGGATAAATCAAAAACAGGAATGACCAGGCCCCTGAGGTTGATGGCACCGATAATGAAATCCGGTGCCATGGGAATTTTATCCACTTCGATATATTCCATGATCTCTCTGACAATGGAAATACTGATTGAATACGATGCGCCGTTGAGCTCAAAAGCCAGATACTTATCAAGATCATAGGCCGCGGTGACTGGGTTATGTACTAGTTCACTCATCGCGCATTACTCATCAAATGGGGTGTAACCATCTTCGCGGCTATGGCTACTGTCGTGAATGACATTAGACTGACGGCCTTTGTGGCTGCGGCCATTGTTACTCAATTTAAAGTAGCCCACGGTCGAGCGAATATCTCCGGTTTGATCCTGAACCATTTTGGCTGTTGAGGCGAGTTCCTCTGATGCGGATGCATTTTGTTGCGCAATTTCATCAAGCTGAGCCACGGTACGATTAATCTCAGCCACACTGGTACTTTGTTCTGTCGACGCCGCGGTGATCTCCTGCACCAAATCGGCGGTCTTGCCAATGTTGGGTACCATTCTGTCGAGCATGGCGCCTGCGTGTTGTGCGATTTTAACGCTGTTGTCGGCAAGTGTACTGATGTCTTGTGCGGCAACCTGAGACCGTTCTGCGAGCTTACGTACTTCATCAGCCACCACGGCAAAGCCCTTGCCGTGTTCACCGGCTCTGGCCGCTTCAATGGCGGCATTTAAGGCCAGGAGATTGGTTTTGTATGCGATGTCTTCGATGATGCCGATTTTCTCTGCTATCTGGGTCATGGCCTGAACAGTATCTTTTACAGCCTGGCCACCATCGTTTGCCTCGCTGCTGGATTGCTTGGCAATGTCATTGGTCATTTTGGAGTTTTCGGTATTCATTGAAATGGACGAACTCATTTGTTCCAGCGATGCTGAAGTTTCTTCCACACTGGCTGCCAGTTGATTGGAGGTGGAACTGAGCATACGAGAAGTAGTGCTTACTTCATTGGTACTGTGGGCAATGGACTCAACAGATTCCTGGATATCCAGCAGGATATTTTGCAGCCGTTCGATAAAGCCATTGAAGCTTTGTGCGGTTTGACCTATTTCGTCATTACCAAAATCCGGTATACGACGGGTCAGGTCGCCTTCCCCTGAACGCAGGTCTTCCGCTGCTTCTGCCAGCGCATTGATAGGCAGCACTATGCCTCGTATCAAAAAAGCGGCGGTGGCGATGGCGAGGACGATAGCAACAATAAGTAAGCCCCAGACAAGCTTAATACTGTCCCTGGCGGCAGACATAAGATCGTTGAGTGAAGTGGTGCTCTCAGCTATCGCCTCGTTGGAGATCTTTTCCAGTATTTCCTCTATTTTACTAAAGATGTCGTGCTCCAGTCGGTCCACATCTTTGGAAGCCTGGATCTTTTGTTTTGGGTCATACATAGCAAAAATTTCTTTACCACCGTTGTAGAGACCCAGATACATGCGTTCTATGTCACCAATGGCTTTAATTTCCAGAGGTTTTCTTTCCAGAGGTTTAAGCTCTGAGAGAAAATTAGAAAAGGTACGGGCGTCTTTTTCAAAGGCAGCGGTTGCACCCACCCGACCACGCATATAAGCATTAAGTGACCCCATCATGTCGCCTTGTTCGTCAATCAGCTCCAGATAGTAACGTACCCCGGGTAAATCATCGTTGACCACTTCGGCAAAGTCGCCACTGCTGCCGGCATCAGCCACTTCGGCCTCTTTTTGGGAGTCAAGTAAACTTTCGAGCGGTTCCGCGAACTCTCGATTGATGTACTCATATTTTTCGACGGCTTTTTCTTCCTGAAGGGGGTCAAATCGGTCGAAAATCAGCTCCTGATTCTCGCTGGCATAGCGACGTACTAAATCTTCCAGCTGACGAATGTAGCTGGTATCAACAGAATTGAGTCGCTTAAGATCTTCGAGATAGTTAGTGAATTCACTGTAGTTTGACAAAAAGTCCGCTTTTTCGTCGGCCTCACCGGCAATGTATTCCAGCACATTGCTGTTCATGTCCCCCAGTTCATCCAGCATATTCAGCGCATAAATGGCTTCAGGTATGTCGTATTGTCCGACATCGGTGGCAAATCCTTCTATACGGCCATTTTTCATTTGCACAGACACGGCAATCACCAGTAGTAATAGCCCCATGGTAAACATGGCCAGAATGATTTTGTTTTTGATGGTCAGATTCTTAAACATCTTTACGCTCCGGTTTATCTGACTAATGTTTGAGCTCTAATTGCTCATACATTGTAATTGCGGTGCGGATCAGGGCAGATACATCCAAAATAATGGCTACTTTGCCACTGCCGAGTATGGTTGCTCCGCTGATACATTTGAGGCCTTCGAACAGCCTCCCCAGGGGTTTTACAACGGTCTGAAACTCTCCTTGCAATGAGTCGACGACCAGACCGGCTCTAAGGGTGCCAAACTGGACGATAACCAGTGATTCCTTCGTGTGTTCAATTTGCTGCTCTATCCCAAACAGGGTACGCAGACGAATAAAAGGCAGGACCTCAGTTCTGAGGTTAATGTAGTTCTTATCCTGAATGTCGGACTCAGAGACCACCTCGTGCAGTTCCAGGCACTCAACCACAGTATCGAGGGGGATCACGTAATCCTCGTCGCCAACGGTAAACATAAACCCGTCAATGATGGATAAAGTCAGTGGCAGGCGAATAATAATTTTGGAGCCCAGCCCTTTGGTGCTGTCGACTTCCACGCTACCCCGCAAGCTTTCAACATTACGTTTTACTACGTCCATGCCCACGCCACGGCCCGAGATGCTGGTTACGGCGGCGGCAGTGGAAAAGCCAGGTTCAAAAATAAGCAGGTTAATTTCTTTGTCCTGCAAAGAGTGTTCTGCGCTGATCAAGCCGTTTTCGATTGCGCGAGCCAGGATCTTGCTCTGATCTAACCCCTGACCATCATCCTGGATCTCTATCACAATTGAGCCAGAGTCATGATAGGCCTTGAGCGTGAGTTGACCACAGGCAGGCTTGCCTGCGGCAACCCGTTCATCAGGTGTTTCGATGCCATGGTCTATGGCGTTGCGGATGATATGCATAAGCGGATCGCTGACTTTCTCAACAAAGGTTTTATCCAGCTCGGTATCCGCGCCAATAATATTGAGTTCCACCTCTTTACCCAGTTCGTCAGCCACATCCCGGACAACACGTTTGAACTTATTAAAGGTTTCGCCAATTTGCACCATCCTGAGTTTAAGCGAGCTGTCACGAATGTTTTCAACCAATCGCTCAAGGAGTGCCATAGCTTCTATCAGGGTTTCGTTGCCGGTTTCGTGGGCCAGCAGATTCGTTCTGGCCCCGGTAATGACCATTTCTCCGACTTGATCGATCAACCTGTCAAGCTTCATTGCCTCGACCCGCAAGGTTTTGCTGCTGTGTACTTTGTTTTTCTTCTTGTCTTTAACAGGGGGGGACATAGGGTCATTATCTGAGGCTGATGCGGATGGCTCATTCGGTAAAAGTGACTGAGTGAGCTGTGACAGGGTTGACTGGAACTGAGATGGTTCCGGAAAGTACCGTGCGCAGGCCTGGATCGCGTCGTAACTGCACTGAGCAGGTGGTAAAATCTCTATGACCGCATCGTTTTTGATAAACTCGAAGACCTCTTCTATCGCTTCCTTGTTTTGACTTGTACGGAACAGCATCAGAAACGCCAGGTAGCAGGACTCGGGGTCATAGGGGGTTTGGGCATTCAGAGGAACAACATTCGTGGCTACTTCAAGGTCGGTTACTTCATTATTCAGAAAGTGAATAAAAGGGAAGGGGTCCAGGCCATTACGCAATACATTTTCGTTAGGAACAAAGCAGACAAACCAGATACCATTTTGCGGCTGTTTAGGGTTGTCTGAGGTGGCAATGTTATCCTGTGGTGAAGCAGCATCGTCGATAAACTCACTGAACTGGCTGTTCAGAGCAGCAAGTTGGGTCAGTTGGTGTGCACTGGGTTCACTGTCAGACGCGGCGAGCAGGATCAGTTCCTCGCACAAGTCACCCGTTTCCAGGTATAGAGAGAGCAGAGGTTTACTCATTTCCCGGTTGCCGTTTCGAATATCGTCCAGTACGGTTTCCGCAATGTGGGTCAGGCTCACGACATAGTCAAAACTAAACAACCCTGCACTGCCTTTAATGGTGTGAATGGCGCGGAAGATGGCGTTGATGGTTTCTTCCTGATCGGCGCTAGCGTCACTGGCTTCCATATCCAGCAAAGAGTTTTCCATGTCGGCCAGAAGCTCTTTGGACTCACTGACAAAAGTGGTAATGGCCGCGCTTAAATCAACAGACATAGTTAAGGTTCGCTTTTATTTTGAGCGGCCAGGGACACATTCAACAGGGTTAGCCTGGCTGTAAGCAGATCTGACAGGGTGAGGGCATTAATCTGTACCCCTGTTGTCCGACAGTGATTCACCAGCCAGACTGTCAACTGGATCCCTGCGCTGTCGAGTTCTTCTACCTGGCTTAAGTCGAGCTCTAACGCTTGCTTACCCTCTACAAACGTACGGAGCTCTGTATACACGTCTTGTACTTCGTAGATGGTCAACTCGGTTGGGAACTTAAAACACTCAGACATCACGATCACATCATCAATAACTTAGAGACGGCTTGAAGCATTTGTGCTGGTTTAAACGGCTTGACCATCCAGGCCTTCGCACCTGCTTTTTTGCCTTCTTCCATCATGCTCTGTTGATTTTCTGTGGTCAGCATGATGACAGGTGTAAACTTGTATTGCGGTAGCTGTTTGACATTTTTGACGAATTCAATGCCGTTCATATTGGGCATATTGACGTCACTGATTATCAGGTGAACTTTGCTACCAGTGAGTTTGCTGAGGGCATCTTTGCCATCGCAGGCTTCAATAACCTGGTAACCAGCCCCTGTCAGCGCAATGTTCACGACCTGTCTTAAAGAATCAGAATCATCTACAACTAAAATGGTTTTACTCATAATTTACCCTCAGGCTGCATGTCAGAAAAAAGTAAGGTCGTCCACAGTGTCATCGTCTTTGCGATTGCTGCCGCTGTGCTTGGATGCCAGAATATGCCGTTGCTCCCGGGTTGCAGCGGTGCGAGAAAGTGTGTCACTGATCCGCTGATGATTAAATCGGGCGGTGCTGCTTTGGCGGCGCTCTTCAATGAATTTATCCAGCTCTTGTGTCATGATCTCCAGCGCAATTGTCACGCTGTCCTGGATCTGATCGACTCTGTCCTGAAACTGCAGATCAACCAATATCTCCGAGATTTTTTGTCGATTATCTTCGTTAGAGGTCTGGAGTATTTGCGCCTGTTGCTCAACGTTTTGAGATAACGTGAGCCAGGTATCAATCACTTCGTTGATCTGGCGTTGATACTTTTCCGTCAGTGCCTGGCGCTCGGTTAATTCGCTTTCCATCATCGTCATAGAGCTTTGCATTGCCTGTGCGATAGACTCGACCATTTTGTTGATTTTGACCCCTGTGTCTCCACTCGAGTTAGCGAGGGCACGCACTTCATCTGCAACAACCGCAAAGCCACGCCCATTGTCACCGGCGCGCGCCGCCTCTATGGATGCATTCAGAGCCAGTAAATTGGTTTGTTCTGCAATTTTTGCGACATCGATGGACATTGCCTGCAACTCCTTGCTTTGTTCGACCATGGTTTTAAACGTCTCCGTACGTTGCTGTTGGCTGGTATTGGATTGCTCCAGATAAGCCAGGATCTGATTTAGCTGGTCGCGGCTGTGTTGCGAAGTTTGCTGTAAAGTACTGGCACTGCTGTTATCCAGGCTGCCTAAGGTTGCAGTGATATTGCTCACTAACTGGGAAAACTCACCAGACATATTATCAACTGCTTGTTTAGTTTGTTGTCGGGCACTGTTTATTTGATCTCGCAACTGCGGGGTAATGGTGTGGCCCAATTGCTCCAGGCAGGTGAGATCAGATTGCTGTCCGAGTGTTTGGTCTGGTTGAGGGTCCGTAGCCTTTGGCACGTCTGCCCTGGTAGCGCGAATGCCAACGTACAGAGCGAGTCCAGACAGAGCTGTAATAATCAACGCAAAGACCAGGTTTGATCCATACCAGGCGATCGCAAATATGATTGACTGAATAGCAATGGAAAGTGGGATCATAGTTACGACCACTTTGACCTGTTAGATGATCCTTTAATCCTAGTCGAGACTATTCATTGTGCAAATACAAATAATCATCTTAAGCTGTGTCGCACTTATACACCTGTTTGAGTGGGGGCTTGCATCCGGTCGATTTAATTCATACAGTAGAGGAAATTTCCTCAAGCAGTATCAAGAATGGCGAAAGACAACACACAAATGAGTAAAGAAGAACAACAAAAAATGCTTGCCCAGTGGCAACACACTTCACTGCAGACTGCGCAGAAGTACCTTGCAGAAAAAGGCATAGTCGGTATCAACATTCAAGCCAGTGAGTCCCGTATTTTGCCTCCTATCTGTGGTGTTTGGAAAATTAAAGACAATAAGGGCAAGGGGTATTGGGTTGTCTCAGGTAAAGTTCCGACAGACGCAATGCCTGTGAGCGGGGCTGCGGATGCGCGCGCCGCACTTAAACACTTTTCTTATCAATGGCAAATCAAAGCCGATAAAATCCTGGGCGCAGAGTGCCCGGATCCGACCCAGACCGAATACGCTAAGTTCCTTATTCACCATGCCCATGGCGTGTATGATTTGGCTAACAAAGACCAGTTATGGGCTAATGTAGCATCGTAAAGGGCTCAGAGTTCATTTCTTTTACCGGGCATTTCATTCGCTGTCTTGGAATGCCTGCTTCCATAAATACACCGCCTTGTTTGGAAAAGCCGGATTTCAAAAAGGTGGGCACTTCGTCCAGAATGCACTGCACGAAAACGTTCTCATAACCTTTTTGTTCTGCCAGTGTACTAAGAAAGCTGATCAAAGACTGGTAGGCTTCACGATTCCTGTGCGCCCGAATGATTGCAATTCGACTTATCAGACCATCACAACATAACCTGCCGGTTCCAATCGGGCATTGATTTTCATCCCGTACGAGAACATGTTCCGCAGTTTTATCGTGTTGATCAAACTCTACTTCCCTTGGAAGGTGAAGCTCGCAAACGAAGACTCGTTCGCGGATTTGGCGCAGTTGTCCCTGAGTTTTTTGCCAACTCACTATATCGACGTGGTAATTCATGATTGCCTCGCATCAAACATCATAATCACGCCTGATTAGGGGATCAGTCTGTGCTCTTTATTATTGTGGCACCGACTTGGCCGATGCCTTATTGTGTGACTAACCCTCAGATTCAGGTAATTACACCCAGTCCTCAATGTAAAAGGACCCATCGTTAATAAGCGTAGTTAATGTTTGTTTAAATTCCAAACATGAAAACTCATCTAATAATGAAGATACGGATGTACAACTCTGATCTGTCAGCTTTTTAACGGCTGGTAAGACCTCAATAGGAAGGGTGAAATTTTGCCCATTTACACTCAGTATCACCGTGTGTGTCGTTAACTGATACAAAGCTCTGACGCCACCTGAGCGCACCAGGGTGTCTTCGGGCGAAATATCATCTTGTAAGGTATCAGCATTCAGTGGCGGATCGAGTGGTGCCAGATCCATTTCATGTTTCGGTTCACTGAGTGTCTGTCCCAGCCATTGGTCGAAGATGTCGCTGTCATGCAGTATCGATTCCAGCATAGTGCGGATCTTCCCTTTGTCCTGACGACTGACCTCGCCCAGAGAGTCACGTAGTGTGAGATCGGGGTCGCTGTAACGGGTTGTACCTAACTCTGAATCTATCAGGTGATCAGCGAGGCTTGAAAGCAGGTCCTTTTGATCTGGGGCCCTGAAACCTACAGAATAGTTCATTGCATTTTCAACGGCATAGCCTTCATGAGGGCAGCCAGGTGGAATGTACAAGATATCACCTGGTTCCAGCTCTGCATCTATGCAGGCTTCAAATTGCTCTACCTGCAACAGGCTTTTATTCTGCGCAAATTGTTTCAGACTGGCATCAGGCATACCGACGCGCCAGCGTCTTTTTCCCTGACCTTGAATAATAAACACGTCATATTGATCAAGGTGGGGACCAACGCCGCCCCCTGGCGTAGAAAAACTGATCATCAGATCGTCAATACGCCAGTTTGGAATAAAGCGAAACGGTTCCAGCAAGCTGGCAGCCTGGGGGTGCCAGTGATCAACGGCTTGTACCAGCAAAGTACTGTGCTGCTCTGTCAGTAATGAAAAGTCTTCAAACGGACCATGGTGTGCATCCCAGTGATTGTCGTGGTTGGTGACGATCCGAGATTCAATGTTGTCTTCCATTGCCAGGCCAGCCAGTTCTTCTGGTGACAGTGGATCGATGAAATTTTGAAAGCCTTGTTTGATAAGTAGAGGTTTTTTTTGCCAGTACTGGGCTAGAAACGCAGCCTCAGTCAGGGCATTGATAGATAGCTGATACATAAAGTGACTCCAATAAAAAAGCGAAAGTCCGGCACTATGCCACGACTTTCGCTTCTCAGGCTTATCTCTGAGTGATACCAATTTGCGTAATTAAGCCGCCAATATTGAGGTAAGAACACCTCGCGTGTCACCGGTAAAAAATGTCTGAACTCATCTTCTAAGTATAGGTTCTGAACAAACATTTTTAACACTGTGAGCGGCAGATTTAATCTCTCAAACTGGTTATTAGTACTTGGTATTAGTTTAGTTCATCAATGAAAGCTTCGGCGCGGCCAATGTAGTTGGCAGGCGTCATTAGCTTCATGTCAGCTTTTACGTGCTCAGGGAGATCCAGGCCATCGATAAACTCAGCCATAATTACCTGGTTAACGCGTTTACCGCGTGTTAGCTCTTTGAGCTTTTCGTACGGCTTTTCGATACCGTATTTACGCATCACAGTCTGAATTGGCTCAGCCAGTAGCTCCCAGTTGTCATCCAGCTCAGCCAACAGGCGATCTGCATTCACTTCCAATTTGCTGATCCCTTTAAGCGTAGCTTGGTAGGCAATCAGGGTATAACCCATGCCAACACCCAGGTTACGTAGTACCGTAGAATCGGTCAGGTCACGCTGCCAACGAGAAACTGGTAGTTTTTGTGCAAGGTGAGTGAAGATTGCATTAGCAATACCCAGGTTGCCTTCAGAGTTTTCGAAGTCAATAGGGTTCACTTTATGTGGCATAGTTGAAGAACCGATTTCGCCCGCAATGGTTTTTTGCTTAAAGTGGTTGAGTGCAATGTAGCCCCAAACGTCACGATCAAAGTCGAGCAAAATGGTGTTGAAACGTGCAACCGCATCAAACAGCTCTGCAATATAATCGTGTGGCTCAATTTGCGTGGTGAAAGCATTCCAGGTCAGGCCCAGGCTGGTTACAAATTGCTCTGCATGATTGTGCCAGTCGTAATCCGGGTAAGCGCTCAGGTGAGCGTTGTAGTTACCTACGGCACCATTGATTTTGCCCAGCATCTGAACGTTAGCAATCTGCTCGCGCTGACGTTGCAGACGTACGTATACGTTTGCAAATTCTTTGCCCATAGTTGACGGAGAAGCGGGTTGACCGTGGGTGCGGGTCATCATCGCAACAGACTTATATTCAATCGCCTTTTCTTTAATAGCAGCCAATAGCTTATCGCAGTACGGCAGTAATACCTGATCACGTGCTTCACTGAGCATCAGACCATGAGACAGGTTGTTGATGTCTTCAGATGTACAGGCAAAGTGAATAAATTCATTTACTGCCTGAAGCTCAGCGTTGTCTGCGACTTTCTCTTTTAACAGATACTCGACGGCTTTAACGTCATGGTTGGTTGTGCGCTCAATCTCTTTAACTCGTGCAGCATCGGCTTCACTGAAGTTATCAACAATGCTGTCTAACAGGGCATTCGCCTGTTCACTGAAGGCTGGAACTTCGTTGATTGCAGCTGCGTTGGCCAGGGCTTGTAGCCAACGTACTTCAACCGTCACGCGATACTTGATCAGGCCGAATTCACTGAAAATACTTCTCAGCTCACTGGTTTTGCTACCATAGCGGCCATCTACTGGAGAGATAGCGGTTAACGCTGAAAGCTCCATAACTTCTCCTAACTAATTGGTTTTTGAACGATATTTAAATATAACTTTGTGCAGCAGTAATGATTTTTTTCTTCGCAAAGAAAAACTGACGACGCTTACCACCAAGCTGACGCCATAATACTGCGCTGCGGATCCCGGCCAGCAACAGGGCCCGGATCTGATGTTGTACATGAGACTGTTTGAGCAACTCGGGTTTACCAAAAATTTGGATTTTTGGGCCCACCGGACTCACCACCTGGCTATAGATATCAGCCAGAGCGGCAACGATTTGCTCGTCACCGATATCGAAGTGCTGAAGTTGCCTGTCGAGTTGTTCGATACGCTTACCCAGTTCAGCCAGAGCTTTGCTATTGGCTGAAAGTGCGCGCTCTAATTGCATCAGGCTACCGACGTATTTGACCATTTCCACGTCTTTCTCACCTTGCGCACTCAGCTGATCTGCGAGTGCGCGACAGCCTTGCTTGACGGCACTGGGGTCTTCGTAGACATCCTGAGGGTTTTGCGGCGAAGTAATAGTGATACTTTTTAATATACTGTTTGTTTCGTGGCTGTTAAAAGTGCCATATCGGGCGCATTTCTGGACAAGCTTGGCAATTTGGCACATTGCAGCCAGTGGGATCACGACTTCACGCTGCATTATTTGATCACCGATTCAATGATACCACCACCAAGACATACGTCGTCCAGGTAAAAGACCGCAGATTGACCAGGTGTCACCGCTTTTTGTGGTTCATCAAACAACACGCGTGCCATACCATCCTGACCGACCAGTAATGTACAAGGGATGTCTTCCTGGCGATAACGGGTTTTAACTGTACAACGCGTCGTACCCTGTGGGCCAACGCGATCAACCCAGTGCAGCTGATTGGCGTTCAGGCCATTACTGAACAGGCGAGGGTGGTTTTTGCCTTGCCCGACGATCAACACATTGCGTTCAACGTCTTTATCGACCACATACCAGGGTTCGCCTGAGCCTTCTTTCATTCCGCCGATCAATAACCCTTTGCGCTGACCCAAAGTGTGGTACATCAGGCCTTCATGTTCACCAACATGGTTGCCTTCACTGTCTTCAATATTGCCAGGCTGAGCAGGCAAAAACTTTTGTAAGAAGTCTTTAAACTTGCGCTCACCAATAAAGCATATACCGGTGCTGTCTTTCTTATTGTGGGTAATTAAATCCTGCTCTTCCGCGATGCGGCGTACTTCCGGCTTCTCGATATTGCCGACCGGGAAAAGTGTTTGTGCCACGTGCTCATGACTAAGTGTGTAAAGGAAGTAGCTTTGATCTTTATTGTTATCCAGCCCACGCAACATGGCAAACTTGCCATCTCGTTCCTCACGACGCACATAGTGACCTGTCGCGATATAGTCTGCACCCAGTGCTTCGGCGGCAAATTCTAAGAATGCCTTAAATTTGATTTCTTTGTTGCACATGATATCTGGGTTTGGCGTGCGACCGGCTTTGTATTCGGCAAGGAAATACTCGAATACATTGTCCCAGTATTCTGCAGCAAAGTTAACGGTATGCAACTCAATGCCTAATTTATCGCATACTGCCTGAGCGTCTTTTAAATCTTCAGCGGCGGCACAGTATTCGTCATTGTCGTCTTCTTCCCAGTTCTTCATGAACAGGCCTTCAACCTGATAGCCTTGCTGTTTAAGCAGGTAGGCCGAAACGGAGGAATCTACGCCGCCGGACATACCGACGATGACTTTAATTTGACTGTTATCGCTCATAAACTCGCTGTGTATTTTGATTACAAAAAAGTGAGCTGCATTATAGCATGTAAATCAAGGTGCCCGGAAGTCGCGGGCCGATTAATCCCAAGTTTTTCATCGTCGGGCTAAGTGGTTTTCATCACGCGATACTGGCCGTTTTCAATCCCATCGAGCGTGTAGGGGCCGATCCGATAGCGGATCAATCGCAGGGTCGGATAGCCAACATGTGCTGTCATGCGCCTCACCTGACGGTTACGCCCTTCAGATATGGTGATTTCCAGCCAGCTGGTGGGAATGTTCTTACGTTCGCGGATAGGGGGAGTGCGTGGCCATACATCTGGCGCTTCGATCACGCGGACTTTGGCTGGTCGTGTCGGCCCGTCTTTGAGTATGACCCCCTCGCGCAGTGCTTGCAGCGCGGTGTCATCGGGTTCACCTTCTACCTGAACCCAATAGGTTTTGTCGGTTTTTTTACCAGGCTCGGTCAGCTTATGTTGTAAGCGGCCGCAATTAGTGAGTAACAGCAGGCCTTCGCTGTCTCGGTCGAGTCGTCCTGCTGCATAAACATCTTTTATATCAACAAAGTTGGCGAGTGTTTGACGATTTTGATCGTCGGTAAACTGGCACAGGACATCAAAGGGTTTATTAAACAGAATGACTTTAACCTGATCTGGCGAGAGTTTGGGTTTATTCGCTCGTTGTGTGCCGGGGCGTTTATGAGTCGGGCGTCTGGCTGAGGTGCGATTAGCAGTGTGTGTTCGGTTTTTTGTGCGCTGTGCAGGCATAGTCACTAGTATAGCTGAGTTGCGATGGCGCGAGTGTAGCAAAGAATGACGACAAAGAAAAAAGGTGGCTGTCAGGCCACCTTTTTTAGAGCAATTAACGCATTAAGCCATACTAGTTAATACGTCATTCAGTGTTTTGCTCGGACGCATAGCTTCAGCAGCCAGTGTATCGTTAGGCTGGAAGTAACCGCCGATATTCATCGCCTGGCCCTGAGCATCGTTCAGTTCACCGACGATTGCTGCTTCGTTATCTGTCAGGCCTTTTGCAATATTTGCAAATTTAGCTTGAAGCTCAGCATCTTGTGTTTGCTCAGCAAGTGCTTGTGCCCAGTACATAGCAAGGTAGAAGTGGCTGCCACGGTTGTCAAGCTCTTTCACTTTACGTGAAGGCGACTTGTTCTCATCGAGGAATTTACCCGTTGCTGCGTCCAGCGTGTCTGCCAGTACTTGTGCTTTGCTGTTACCAGTTACCTGGCTCAGGTGCTCAAGAGAAGCTGCTAGCGCAAGGAATTCACCCAGCGAGTCCCAACGCAGGTGGTTCTCTTTTTCGAACTGTTGCACGTGCTTAGGTGCAGAACCGCCAGCACCCGTTTCAAACAGGCCGCCGCCATTCATCAGTGGTACGATAGACAGCATTTTTGCACTGGTGCCCAGCTCAAGAATTGGGAATAAATCTGTCAGGTAATCACGCAGTACGTTACCGGTTACTGAAATTGTGTCCTGACCCTCTTTCATGCGGGCAAGTGAGAATTCAGTTGCTTCAACAGGCGCCAGGATATGAATTTCCAGACCTGAAGTGTCGTGCTCTGGCAGGTAGGCATTTACTTTTTTGATGAGCTCCGCATCGTGCGCGCGGTTTTCGTTCAGCCAGAATACTGCAGGTGTGTTGGTTGCGCGTGCACGGTTAACTGCCAGTTTTACCCAGTCTTTGATAGGTGCATCTTTCACCTGACACATGCGCCAGATATCGCCTTGCTCAACATCGTGTTGCAGCAATACGTTACCTGCTTGATCAACAACGCGGATTTGACCGGCTGATGGTGCTTCGAATGTTTTGTCATGCGAACCGTATTCTTCGGCTTTTTGTGCCATCAGACCAACGTTAGGGATAGTACCCATAGTGCGAGGGTCGAACGCACCATGCTCTTTACAGAACTCAATAGTTGCCTGATATACGCCAGAGTAACAACGATCAGGAATGACGAAGCTGGTATCTTGCTGTTTACCCTCTGCATTCCACATCTGACCACTGGTACGGATCGCAGCTGGCATAGATGCATCGATGATCACATCGCTTGGTACGTGCAGGTTAGTGATGCCACGGTCAGAGTCAACCATTGCAATACTAGGGCGCAGGTCATAAACGGCAGCTAAATCAGCTTCAATTTCTGCACGTTTTGCTTCGTCCAGGTTAGCCAGTTTGTTGTAAACGTCACCAATACCATTGTTTACATCTACACCCAGCGCTTCGAACGTTTCGCCATGCTTAGCAAATACTTCTTTATAGAATACTTTAACAGCGTGACCAAAGATGATTGGATCAGAAACCTTCATCATGGTGGCTTTCATGTGTAATGAGAAAAGTACGCCTTTTTCTTTTGCCGCTTCTACTTCAGCTTCCAGGAAGCTGCGCAGTGCACTTACGCTCATACGAGATGCGTCAATGATTTCGCCAGCCAATAATGGCGTGCTCTGTTTCAGGACTGCAACCGTGCCATCAGCAGCAACGTGTTCAATGCGAACGTCAGTTGCTTGTGCAATAGTAGTTGATTGCTCTGAGCCGAAGAAATCGCCTTCGCTCATGCTGGCAACATAGGATTGTGAGTCTTTAGACCATGCACCCATTGAATGTGGGTTTTTACGTGCGTACGCTTTAACAGAAGCTGGTGCGCGACGATCTGAGTTACCTTCACGCAGTACCGGGTTTACCGCACTGCCTTTGATTTTGTCGTAAGTCGCTTTGATTTGGGCTTCTTTGTCGTCTTTAGGCTCTTCAGGGTAGTCAGGAAGGGCATAGCCTTTTTCCTGCAGCTCTTTAATTGTCGCTTTTAGCTGAGGGATAGACGCACTGATATTAGGGAGTTTGATGATATTGGCTTCTGGCGTTTTGGCCAGTTCACCTAGCTCAGCCAGAGCATCACCAATGCGTTGCTCTTCGCTCAGAAATTCTGGGAAGTTCGCAATGACACGGCCTGCCAGTGAAATATCACGAGTTTCAACTTCAACACCAGCCGCTTTGGTGTAAGCCTGGATTACTGGCAATAAAGAGTAAGTTGCCAGAGCCGGCGCTTCATCTGTTTTAGTGTAAATAATTTTTGATGTCATCATCATTCCTAGATAGTTTAGGGCTAAACAGCCGTTCAACAAAGCAAAAGCTTGCTATTCAAGGACGTATCCGCATACACGATCTTTATTCAGCCATCAGCTTGGTGACCTGATAAAGGATCATCAAGCTGATGGCTGAGCTCGGCATATAGCAAGTTTGTTAGGTATTGTTACTCGTGGGCACAATAAAAATATCTAACACACCTGACGCGCCCTGAGGCTTAACAAATTGGGTAGCTTGTTTGACATCGGCGGGGATTGTATCAACCAAATGACTAAGTCGCTAATGCAATTTAATAAACATATAAAATTTTATGAACTAAGGTGGAAGAAATGAGACTAATTAATGAAGGGGATTAAGCGAGAAACAAACGTAACCCGCTTTGAGTGTGCCAAAATCTTGCAATGCTAAACAACTTCCTCCGCTATCGGAGCGATATTGGTAGCGTGCAGCCCTTTGGGACCTTCTTGCAGATCGAATGTTACATCCTGACCGGCTTTAAGCGTTTTGTATCCATCCATTACAATCGTGGAGTAATGGGCAAAGATATCTTCTTCGCTGCCGTCTTCTACGATGAAACCAAACCCTTTGGCATTATTGAACCATTTGACTTTTCCGCAAGCCATACTTCTACATCCTTCTATAAGTTGACTAAATTAAGTTAATCTAACCTTTGAAATTTGCTAAGCTGCCCATATGATTAATATGTCCAGCTAGGTAAAGACTGTAGTTTATTTGGCCAGACAGTCAAGTTTTTAAAGCGATTTTTTAACAATTTATTTATTTTTCAATTCAAGTTGCTTGAGTTGATAAGACAAGACTATATTTTATTATGAGTGGGACAAACGAATCTGGTGTGGTTGACGCGGTCCGCGAGGAACAGAAGCAAAAGTTGCAACCGCCGCGCAAGTACAAAGTGATTTTAAACAATGACGATTACACACCAATGGATTTTGTCATTGAAGTTTTAATGACATTTTTCCGTATGGATAGCGAAAGAGCAACTGAAGTGATGTTGAAAGTACATCACGAGGGAAAAGCGGTATGTGGACTGTATCCTGCCGACATTGCCCATACAAAGGCTGAGCAGGTAAATCGATATGCTCGGGATCACGAGCACCCGCTGCTCTGTAGTTGTGAGCAGGAATGACCTTATATATTCTCGTTGGGGGTTGCCAATGCTAAATAAAGACTTAGAAATTACTCTGAATACCGCGTTTCGTGAGGCAAGAAATCGCCGTCACGAATTTATGACGGTAGAACATTTACTGCTCGCATTGATTGATAACCCGTCTGCCAGTGAAGCACTGAATGCTTGTGGCGTTGATACAGAGGGGCTAAAAAAGGAGTTATCTGAATTTATTGATGAGACTACACCGGTCATTCCAGATTTGGAAGAAGACCGTGAGACACAGCCGACACTTGGCTTTCAGCGCGTATTACAGCGAGCCGTTTTTCATGTGCAGTCTTCTGGTCGTAATGAAGTGACTGGTGTCAATGTGCTAGTGGCGATTTTCTCTGAGCAGGAAAGTCAGGCTGTGTATTTGCTGAAAAAAGCAGATGTCAGTCGTTTGGATATTGTTAATTATATCAGTCATGGTATTTCAAAATCGGACGATGAAGTTGAGCCGGAAGATAACGAAGAAATCCATGAAGAGAGCCACGAAGCTGCGTCTGAAGAAAAAACCAAATTGGAGAACTTCACAGCCAATTTGAATGTGCTGGCCAAAGCGGGTCAAATCGATCCTTTGGTAGGGCGCGATCAGGAAGTAGAAAGAACCATTCAGGTCCTGTGCCGCAGAAAGAAAAACAATCCTTTGTTGGTTGGTGAGGCTGGTGTAGGTAAAACGGCTATTGCTGAGGGCTTGGCATATCGGATTGTTAATGAGCTGGTGCCAGAAGTGATTGCCGATGCTGTGGTGTATTCACTGGATATGGGCGCGTTACTTGCCGGAACTAAATATCGGGGTGACTTTGAAAAACGCTTCAAAGCATTGCTGAAGGAGTTACAGGCAAAACCGAATGCCATTTTATTTATCGATGAAATTCACACTATCATTGGTGCCGGAGCGGCGTCAGGTGGCGTGATGGACGCGTCAAACTTGATTAAGCCTCTACTATCAAGTGGCCAGCTGCGTTGCCTTGGGTCAACTACGTATTCCGAATTTAAGAATATTTTCGAAAAAGACCGTGCTCTGGTTCGGCGTTTCCAGAAAATTGATGTTGTAGAGCCAAGCGTGGCGG
Organism: Pseudoalteromonas rubra; assembly: GCF_000238295.3. Classification (NCBI taxonomy): domain Bacteria; kingdom Pseudomonadati; phylum Pseudomonadota; class Gammaproteobacteria; order Alteromonadales; family Pseudoalteromonadaceae; genus Pseudoalteromonas; species Pseudoalteromonas rubra. The sequence continues at coordinate 80,342 of NZ_AHCD03000032.1, read as the reverse complement.
ATACCGCAAAAATTCTGAGTGGCTTGAAAGAGCGTTATGAAGAACACCATGGTATCCGGTATACCCAAAAAGCGTTGAAGGCAGCTGCTGAGCTGAGCGCAAAATACATTAATGAGCGTCATTTGCCAGATAAAGCCATTGACGTGATTGATGAAGCGGGTGCAAACCAGCGTCTGTTGCCAGCCTCTCGACGTAAAAAAACCATTGGTGTCGCTGATATTGAGCAGATAGTCTCTAAGATTGCGCGCATTCCTCAGCAAAATGTGTCATCAAGCGACAAAGAAGTGCTTAAAAACTTGGATCGTAACCTTAAGATGCTTGTCTTTGGTCAGGACGAATCCATTGATGCTCTGACGTCTGCTATTCGTTTATCACGCTCAGGGTTGGGCAGTGAGGATAAGCCGATTGGTTCATTCCTGTTTGCAGGCCCAACTGGGGTTGGTAAAACAGAAGTGACTAAGCAACTGGCGAAGTGTATGGGCATTGAGTTTGTACGCTTTGATATGTCTGAGTACTCTGAGCGCCACGCGGTGAGCAGATTGATTGGTGCGCCTCCTGGGTATGTTGGTTTCGAACAGGGCGGCTTACTGACCGACTCGGTGATTAAGCATCCGCATTCTGTGGTGTTACTGGATGAAATTGAAAAAGCGCATCCTGATATCTACAACATCTTATTGCAGGTCATGGACCACGGTACACTGACCGATAATAATGGTCGTAAAGCCGATTTCCGCAACGTGATTGTGGTGATGACAACCAATGCGGGTGTGCAGGAAACCGTGCGCCAGTCTATTGGTTTCCAGCAACAAGATCATTCACATGATGCGATGGTTGAGATCAATAAGGTGTTTACGCCTGAGTTCAGAAACCGTCTGGATAATATTATTTGGTTTAACCACCTTGAGAAAGACGTTATCTTGCAGGTCGTCGATAAGTTTATTGTTGAACTACAGGCGCAGCTTGACAAGAAATCTGTCTGTCTTGATCTGACCAATGAAGCGAGAGATTGGCTGTCAGACATTGGTTATGACAAGTCGATGGGCGCGCGTCCGATGGCTCGGGTGATACAGGACAACCTTAAAAAGCCACTTGCCAATGAGATTCTGTTTGGTGAGCTGGTTGATGGCGGGACTGTCACTATATCTGTTAAAGATAAGAAGCTGTCGTTTAAGTTTGAGTCTAATGTAGTTGAACCTGCTTAAGCTCTACTTAAGACGACAAAAAGCCCGGCAATTGCCGGGCTTTTTGTTTTAATCGTCTCTTTGTATCCGCTTACAGTGGTAAGCGTTACTGAGCTGGGCGAATTAACGCGCGCGGAAGACGATACGTCCTTTGCTCAGATCATAAGGTGTCATTTCAACAGTCACCTTGTCACCGGTCAAAATACGGATGTAGTTTTTGCGCATTTTGCCAGAGATATGTGCCACAACTACGTGACCATTTTCCAATTCAACACGGAACATAGTATTTGGTAAAGTGTCAAGGACCGTGCCTTGCATTTCAATAACGTCTTCTTTCGCCATGGGGAGCGTATCACCTCTTTGATAAGTTTAACGGTGCAGATTTTGCCGAAAAGCGCGCGATAAGTAAAGGCGGGAGCGCTTATTTTTGTAATCTAAATGTTGACCCAGACATCGCTTTTGAACTGTTGCGCAGGTAAATATTGTTGCTTGTAGCGCATTTTGGGACAGGCATCTATCTGGTATCCAAGATAGAGATAGGCTTTATCATGCTGTCGGGCAAAGTCTAATTGGGCCATGATCATGATAGTCCCCAGGCTTAATTGGGCATAATCGGGGTCAAAAAAAGTATAGATAGCTGACAAAGCGGTGGGCATTGTATCCGTGACAGCAACGGCTATGAGCTTGTCTTTGTGCCATAGCTCGATGAAAGTGATGGGCAGCCAGCGACAAAACAGAAAGCTTTCGTACTGTAGCCGGTTGGGTGGATACATAGAGCCATCGCTGTGACGCATGGTGATGTACTTTTCGTATAATTGATAATAGTCAGCTTGCTCCTGCGTACTATATTCAAAGTGAAACTCTGAGTTTATTTTATTCCATTTGCGTTTTTGTGAGCGTGAGGGAGCATACGCATCCGCAAGTACACGCACTGACTGGCAGGCGTGGCAGGCAGGGCAGTGTGGACGATATATCTGATCGCCACTACGGCGAAAGCCAAATGAGAGCAAGGTCTCAAAGCGAGCAGGTGTATAGCAATTGCTATCCAGTATAACTAACAGTTGCTCTTTTCTGTCTGCCAGGTAACTGCAATCAAACTGTTGACTCAGTCCAATTTTTGAAGGGAAATGTTCAGTCATATATCGCCCTCAATGGTTGCGGATGCCACATCGATTCAGGCACTTGATAATGGCTTGCTGCTTTAAGTTTAGCTAAAAATTCTCTTCGTGAGATGACTTTTGCACCTAAAGACACCAAATAAGGGTTCTCAAGCTGACAGTCTATGAAATGGGCATTATGGCGCTTGAGCCAGTTTACTAATGCCCACATAGCCAGTTTGGAGGCGTCGGGTATATGGTAAAACATTGACTCACCGCAAAATACACCATTTAACATCACGCCGTATAAACCGCCAATCAGGGTGTTCTCGTGCCACACTTCAACGCTGTGTACAAACCCTTCATCATGGGCTTTCAGATAGGCATCGAGCATGGCACTGTTGATCCAGGTGCCTTCTTTATCCAGCCGTTGTTCTCTGCATGCCTTAATAACTTGCTCAAATGCTGTGTTAACCGTTACTTGTGGTGCTAGTTTTCGCATAGACTTTTTAAGAGAACGGCTAACGTGAAACTCATCTAAGTCGAGGATACCCCGTTCGCTGGGTGTCCACCACATAATCGGCTCTCGTTCATTGAACCAGGGGAAAATACCTTGTTGATAGGCACGACGCAGCCTTGTGGTGCTCAGGCATCCACCTACGGCCAGCAGGCCATCTGGATCTTTGAGTGCAAAATGGCAGGGAGGAAAAATAAAATCGGTGGCAGACAGATGAAACAATTGCTGAGTCATATTCGCGGATCTGAATTACAAGCTAAAAACCTCAGGGATGAAGTCAGTCTAACCTATTTTTGCTTGCGCGTGGGGATTTTATATCGGAAGACGTGCGTTGAGTCACACGTCTTCCATCAGGCGTTACTTAAGGTTGTCTAAGTAACGTTCTGCATCAAGGGCTGCCATACAGCCTGTGCCCGCAGAGGTAATTGCCTGGCGGTAAATGTGGTCAGAGACGTCACCAGCAGCAAAAACGCCTTCAACGCTGGTTTGAGTGGCATTGCCGTTCAGGCCTGACTGTACAACCAGGTAACCGTCTTTCATTTCCAGCTGACCTGCAAACATGTCTGTATTTGGTTTATGGCCGATCGCAATGAACACACCAGCAAGGTCTAGCTGCTCAGTGGTATCAGAGTCGGTATCTTTAATACGGATACCCGTCACACCCATGTCATCGCCAAGGACTTCATCAAGCGTTTTGTTCAGGTGAAGTACGACGTTACCATTGTTTGCCTTTTCCATCAGACGGTCTGACAGGATTTTTTCACTGCGGAAAGTGTCACGTCTATGGATAACGTGTACTTCTTCAGCAATGTTTGACAGATACAGCGCTTCTTCAACGGCTGTATTACCGCCACCAACAACCGCCACTTTCTGTCCGCGATAGAAGAATCCATCACAGGTTGCACATGCTGAAACACCGCGACCCTGGAAGTTGGTTTCTGATTCTAGACCCAGATACTTAGCAGAAGCACCTGTCGCAATGATCAACGCATCACAGGTATAAGTACCCTGATCACCCGTTAAAGTGAAAGGACGCTTAGTGACATCAACTTTATTGATGTGATCAAAAATGATCTCAGTTTCGAAACGCTCAGCGTGCTCCTTCATGCGATCCATCAGTGCAGGACCCGTCAATCCATGCGCATCACCTGGCCAGTTTTCAACTTCGGTTGTGGTAGTCAGCTGACCACCTTGTTGCATGCCTGTGATCAGTACTGGGTTAAGGTTAGCACGGGCGGCATAGACAGCGGCAGTGTAGCCAGCAGGTCCGGAGCCAAGGATCAACAGTTTGCAGTGTTTTGCATCACTCATGTAAACAATTCCTAAAAATAAATTTTTATCTTCTCTAGTTAGTGCTGCCGATTCTATGAATTTCAAGCCAGAAGTAAAATAAATTGCAAAAATCGATTTTTTATAAAATGACAAGCTGTCAAATATACTGTACTTGCTGAGAATTTGCGCCACAAGCGTGTAAATGAACGGTATTTCATGACCTGAGTGTTTTTTTTTGCTATGTTCTAGGGAATTTTTCTCTGTCTATTTGACGTTAGTCTGTTTTTAAAGGTAGTTATGGCATTTTGGCAGGATAAACCTGGGTTTTCACTGGAAGCGGAAAGTTGCAGAATACTCACTGACGCAAAACAGTATCATACACAGCTTTTGTCACTCATTCGCGGCGCACAGCAACGCATTTACTTAACCGCGTTGTATTTGCAAGACGATGAAGCGGGGCGTGAAATATTGTCTGCTTTACATGAGGTGGCAACAGCTCGGCCACATCTGGAGATCCATGTGCTGGTCGATTTTCATCGTGCTCAGCGTGGTTTGATAGGTGAAGCCAAATCAGAAGGCAATGCGAAGCTGTATTGTGATATGCAAGCTCAGTTTGGCTCACAGGTTAAAGTATACGGTGTGCCGGTCAAGGCAAAAGAGCTATTTGGGGTACTCCACCTTAAAGGGTTCGTGATCGATGACACGGTACTTTACAGTGGCGCCAGCATTAACAACGTGTATTTGCAGCATGGTGATAAATACCGACTCGATCGCTATTTTGTGATTGAGAACCCCGCACTGGCGGCAAGCTTTTGTCACTTCCTGGATACTTATTTGTTGTCCAGTGAGGCGGTCCCTAGATTGGATCTGCGCCCACTGAAGCCTTTTTCTGAGCTAAAGGTGGCGCAAAAGCAGCTTATGAAGCAGCTTAAAAAAGCACAGTACGACATGAGCACGGCAACGGCGGAAAAGGGCTTGAATGTGCGCGCTTTTTTGGGTTTTGGTCGTCGTACTAACAAGTTAAACCGTCTTATCAAAGCTTTGTTCGACACCACAGAGCGTGAGCTGTTGCTATACACACCTTATTTCAATTTTCCGGCTCCCTTGCTGCGCTCATTGCGAAGATTGCTCAAAGAAGGCAAGACAGTCACTATAGTGATTGGTGACAAAACCGCAAACGACTTTTATATCTCGCCAGATCAGCCGTTTAGTCGCATTGGTGCCTTGCCTTATTTGTACGAAACCATTTTGTACAAGTTCCTTAAATCACAAAGGCGCTATCTCAATGCCGGCCAGTTGAATGTTTATTTGTGGCGGGATGGCAACAACTCATTTCATCTGAAGGGAATTAATCGGGATAATCAGGTACATCTGATGACCGGCCATAACCTTAATCCACGTGCCTGGGGCCTGGATATCGAAAATGGTATTCTGATAGAAGATCCCGAGCAGCAACTCGAGCAGGCCATTAATCAGGAGCGAGATGCTATTCTTGCTAACTGCACCAAATTGACTGGTCCGCAGGATCTAGAAACAGTAGATGATTATCCATTGCCGGTAAAGAAAATACTTGGCCAGGCAAAGCGGGTTAAAGTTGACTTCATTATTAAGAAATTCATTTAAATAAAAAAGGGCCATCAGGCCCTTTTTTATACGTCATCATTACGAGTTAGTATTATCATAAGCGTGGCTGTGGACATTGGCGGCCCTGCCTGAAGGATCCGCGTTTTGCTCAAATGACGCATCCCAGGCCAGCGCTTCAGGCGTGGAGCAGGCGACTGACTTACCGTGAGGCACACATTTGGCCGCGGCATCCCCAGGGAAGTGTGATTCAAAAATACAGCGGTAGTAGTAGGCCTCTTTGCTATCTGGTGTATTGATAGGGAAGCGGTACTGGGCGCTGACCAGCTCCTGATCACTGACCTTCTCGTCAACATACTCTTTTAGCGAGTCAATCCAGGAATAGCCCACACCATCGGAGAACTGCTCCTTTTGACGCCAAAGCACATCGTCTGGAAGATAGCCATCGAATGCTTCACGAATAATGTGTTTTTCAATGCGTCCGTCTTTACACATTTTGTAATCCGGGTTGGTGCGCATGGCAATATCGACAAACTCTTTGTCGAGGAAGGGTACCCTGGCTTCTACGCCCCAGGCAGCCATTGACTTGTTTGCTCGCAGGCAGTCAAACATATGCAGCTTAGAGACTTTACGGTTGAGTTCTTCATGGAATTCCTGACTGTTGGGGGCCTTGTGGAAATACAAATACCCTCCAAACAACTCATCGGCACCTTCTCCTGACAGCACCATTTTTATCCCCATGGCTTTGATGTAACGCGCCATCAGATACATAGGCGTAGACGCCCGGATTGTTGTGACATCGTAGGTTTCAAGGTGGTAAACCACCTCTTTAAGTGCATCGATGCCTTGCTGCACAGTGAAATGGATAGGGTGGTGAACTGTGCCAATCTGATCGGCGACCTTCTGAGCAGCTGCCAGATCGGGTGACCCTTCCAGGCCGATGGAAAAGGAGTGCAGCTTGGGCCACCAGGCTTCAGTCGCATCATCGTCTTCAATGCGCCGCGCTGCAAACTTTTGAGTGATGGCTGAAATAACCGACGAGTCCAGACCGCCTGAGAGTAACACGCCATAAGGTACATCACACATGAGCTGGCGTTTTACGGCAGCTTCCAGCGCTTCTTTGACGGTCTCGGGCTCAGCTTCATTATTTCGAACCGCATCAAATTGCTGCCAGTCTCGCTGATAATAGGGTCTCAGAGTGCCTTCTTTGGAGTACAGGTAATGCCCCGGCGGAAATTCTTCAATCTGGTTACAGATTGGGGTGAGTGCTTTCATTTCACTAGCGACATAAAAGTTACCATGCTGATCACGGCCCGTGTATAGCGGAATAATGCCAATGTGATCGCGACCAATCAGATAGGCATCCTCTTGTTCATCATACAAACAAAAGGCAAAAATCCCGTTCAGATCATCCAGAAATTCAGGTCCTTTTTGCTTGTATAGCGCCAGTAATATTTCACAGTCTGATTGAGTTTGAAAGGTGAAAGGGACACTTAGCTGCTGCGCCAGTTCTTTGTGGTTATATATTTCACCATTTACGGCAAGAATATGCGTCCGTTCCGGGTTATACAAAGGCTGTGCGCCACTGGATACGCCAACGATGGCGAGTCGCTCGTGCACCAGAATTGCTTTCTCACTGGTATAGACACCGGACCAGTCAGGCCCGCGGTGGCGTAAACGCTTAGACATTTCTATTGCCTGCTCACGCAGAACGGTAGGGTCGGATTTAATTTCCAACACACCAAAAATTGAACACATAATGGACCTCATTCCTGTTAGCTATTATTGTCGAGCTCCTGTATTTTCGGTAGCTCGTGCTCATAGTACTATCAGAAATGGGATATCAAGTCACATAAAAAACAGTGATTTTGTTGAGTAAATGTTGCCCTATTTTGGTGCGTAAATGAACCAAGATAGGGCGATGTGACTAGTGTGTGGTTCCCGCAGCAATCTGCAGATCAGTATCATGGGTCAGAGCAGAGGAAATCATCACTTTGAGCGCATCGACAACCTGAGGAGCACTCATACTGGGTGCACCGATTTGGTGCGTAGCTTGTTCGGGTAAGTAAGGGATATGAATGAAGCCACCACGACAATTGAGCTGAAGCTCATTGATATAGTGAAGTAATCCGTACATAACATGGTTACACACATAAGTGCCGGCGGTATTTGAAATACTGGCCGGGATCTGTGCCTGTCTGAGATCGTTGAGCATGTGTTTTACCGGGAGTGCAGCAAAGTAAGCCGCGGGGCCTCCTGCTAATACCGGTGTATCTATCGGCTGAGCACCGGCATTGTCCGGAATACGTGCATCGTTAATATTGATGGCCACACGTTCAATGGAAATGTCCGCGCGGCCTCCTGCCTGACCCACGCACAGAACCAATTCAGGGGCATATTTATCAATGGCTCTGTTCAGTTGTGTTAAGGCATGGTCAAACTCGCAAGGGAGCTCTTTAGTACGAATTGTATGCCCTGCAATATGACAGCCGTCGAGCTGATGTACAGCTTGCCAGGAGGGGTTAATCGATTCGCCGCCGAAGGGTTCGAAGCCCGTCAATAATACGGTTTTATGCGTTCCTTTAGTCATTGAAGATGACTCCATACATGAGCAAGATGTTAATGATTAACAGCGACAAAGCTGTCGGAATTTGAACTTTGATAACCTGATATTTGTCTTTTAGATCTAACAACGCTGCCGGGACGATATTGAAATTGGCGGCCATTGGCGTCATCAGAGTGCCGCAATAACCTGAATACATACCGATGGCAACTAACGGGGCCGGGCTTGCACCGTGACCCTGAATTAAAAATGGCACGGCAATGCCCGCTGTCATGACGGGAAATGCGGCAAATGCATTACCCATGACCATAGTAAACAGGGCCATACCAACACAATAAATAACCACCAGCATAAAGCGGTTGTCGGGAGAGACAAATAACGTGACCAGATCCTGAATGGCTGTGCCGGTACTGGCGACGATGAACACCCCACCCAGCATCGCGAGCATTTGAGGCAGAATTGCGGCCCAGCCAATTGAATCGACCAGGCGTCTTGATTCTCCCAGTGCCTGAAATGGGCTACCTCCAGTGAACTTCCAGCTGACTAACAATGCGATTGCACAGGCCAGCGTGAGTGCTGCAAGGGTCACATGACTCTGATCAAATACAAACAACCCCGCCACCTGGATATCTTTCAGCAGGATAGTACACACCACAGTAACGATAGGGATAAGCACTGCGGGGATAAACAGCTTATTGCCGATCCGCCGGGCACTGGCAGTTTGCACTTCATCACTGGGTACATCGTAGCTGCCCATAGAGACTTTGCCCATTCCGGCCAATATTGCGATGGTGATGACAAAGCTTCCTACCCAGCGATAGGTCAGACTCTCTCCCAAATAGGCGACAGATAAATCACCAAACAGAAATACGCCACCAAATAACCCCCAAAACAAGGCGGTAGTTAGTCGTTTTGGGTGGTGTTTATCTTGCAGTGTTTTGACCACCAAAAATAACACCACAAAGCCGATTAGCAGATATATATTTTCAATCGACAGGATAGCAGGCTGCACACTGGCAGAAGAAGTCATTGTGCTCATGCCAATTCCTCCCGGGCAACTGAATTGCTTGTACTGGAGCCGTTTTGCTCGGCATGTAAGGCTATTTGCGTTCGTATCTTGGCTTCCAATCTGGCCAGTCGAAACAGGTGAACAATTAATGCCGCAATGGCCGTCGGAATGGCCCATAAACCAATGTGAAGCGGCTCAATACCGGTAATGCCATTTTCTCTTAAAAAGGCATCCATCAACAACACGGCCCCAAAGGCGATGAAAATATCTTCACCAAAGAAGACGGCAATATTGTCACACGCTGCGGCATGCGCACTGATCATATCCCGGACTGGTTTGGGTAAGTCCCCATGCATGTTACTTGCTGCACCAAGCGCCATGGGCGCTAATAAAGGACGTACTGTTTGAGGCTGGCCTGCAAGGTTGATGAGGCCCAGTGCTGCACTACATTCGCGCACAACAAAGTAGACGCTGAGGATCCGCGCTGTGGTGGCACCTTTGATGCTGGCAATCCAGCTTTTGGCATGCTGCTGCAAACCATATCGCTCCAAAATCGCAATCACAGGTAAGAGTAATAAAAAACTCGCTAGCTGGCGGGAGTTAAGAAATTTTTCTCCAAAGGTTTCCAGCAAAGTCAGGTAATCTAAATCGACTGCCCATCCGGTCACTAGCCCGGCACAGGTCACGACCAGCAGGGGGTTAAAACGAAAGGCAAATCCGAGGATCACCACTAGAATCCCCGAGAGGGGTAAAAAGTTAAGTTCGCTCACGAAATACTCCTGTCGCGATGTGTCAGCGCGATGCGCAGTTGGTTGAGATGATATTGTTGTTGTTGTGTCTCTTGATATGCCTGGGCCGGGGTGACGAGCGTGAAGCTAATGCTATCTCCGGCACTTAATTGAGCAAAGTGTCTCAGATCCGCCGCAATTATCTGAGCGACCATTGGGTAACCGCCTGTGGTTTGACAATCGTTCAGTAGCACAATAGGGGCGCCGTTTGGCGGCAGCTGAACGGTACCAGGCAACACCGCCTGACTGTTGATAGAAACCTGATGAGTGACTAACTCAGAGCCCGAAAGTCGCATACCCATTCTATTGCTATCTGGCGATACCTGCCATTGCTGAGTGCACAATAGCTGCTGTGTTGTAAGGGATAACCGTTCGCAGTGTGGGCCTGGCAAAACGCGTATTTGCTTATGGTAGGGAGGCTGAAGCGCGCCAGCACTGCTTTTTGCTGCGCAGCTTTCATAGTGCAGCTGATCGCCGGCAGCTAATGCTGAACCATCAAGGCCACCAAATCCTGCCTGGACATCGGTCGAGTGCGAGCCCAGCACGGTTTTTAGGCTAAACCCACCTTCAACACTCAAATAGGCACGCAGTGCCTCGGAGCTCGAAGCGAAGCTCAGGATCTGACCTGGCTTGCTAAAATAGCGCCAGCCGGGTGTCAGTGGTGTATCGTCAAGGCGCGCATTCAGGTCACCTCCGGTTAGCGCAAAATTGGTGGCTGTCGTAAATTTTAGCTGGGCGAGTCCGACTGTGATCTCAAGTACCGCGGTATTTGGCGCATTGTCCAGTAACAGGTTGGCAATCTGCAGTGCCATGGGATCCATCACACCACTTTGAGAGACCCCCAGATGACGATGCCCATGTCGTCCGAGATCCTGGATACACATTTGCACGCCGGGCTTAATGACTTCTAGCATAGGCCCTCCTTCTGTGGCACAAATTTGACGTTATCACCTGGCTGAAACAAGCTGGGGGACTGCGCATTGGCTTCGAATAAGCGGGTCGTGCTGTTACCCAGAAGCCGCCAGCCGCCGGGAGAGGCGCTGGGGTAAATCGCACTTAAATCTTCAGCGATGGCGACGGAGCCGGCCGGCACATGTGTTCTGGGTGAGCTGAGACGGGCAACCTGCAGCTGCCCGGGTACACTACCCAGATAGGCAAAACCAGGTAAAAAGCCCAGAAATTTGACCTGATAAGTCGGTGAGCTATGCAGTTCGACGATGTCTTGTCGTGATAAGTTTAGCTGTTCGGCCAGCGGTGCCAGATCTGGGCCAGCTTCCCCTCCATATATAACCGGGATTTTGTGTGTGGTGGGTTGAAAGTCTTCTGCACTGAGTGCTTGCCACAGAGTGAGTAATGCTTCTTGCCATTTGGCGCACTGTGTGTGGTCTTGCAAAACCAAGGTAAGAGAAGTCTTTCCAACTACAATATCTGTGTACCGGGCTTGTTTTTGCAGGTGACGATGCAGGGCAAACAAGCGATTCTGTTGTTCGTTGTCCAGTCGGGCGCAGTTAAGGTCGAGTACAACAGCTTGCTCGCCGAGCAGGTAAGTCTGTTCTTGTGTCATGGTTTCTTATTTTCATTTTATTGTCTTCACATGTGGCGGCCCGTCAGTGTCGGTTCACTCAGAGGGACATCCGGGCAAAGCATAGCAAGCTTATTGTTGGCTGTCTTGCCAAACCTGTCCAGCGTTGTCAGTCTGAGAGCTGACCACGGCTAAAAAAAAGCCATGCAAGGGTTGCATGGCTCTCTTCGGTTGGGATTGAGTTAGTTGCTTAACAACCATTCACTCAACAGGCGTACACCAAACCCGGTGCCACCCGGAGATACTTCACCTTTACCTTTGGTAGTCAGTGCGTTTCCGGCAATATCAATATGTAACCAGCGCGTGTCACCGGCAAAGTGCTGCAGGAATGAGGCCGCGGTGGTTGCACCCGGGCCGCCAGAACCAATATTGGCAAGGTCGGCGATATCGGATTTCAACATATCTTTGTAGCCCAGCGGTAATCGCCATAGCGGCTCATTTACGGCTTTGCCTGCAACCGTAAATTCTGTGACTAACTGGTCGTCATCTGAGAACACGGCAGCGTAGCGGTTACCGACAGCACGGATTTTTGAGCCTGTCAGCGTCGCCAGGTCAATCATGACCTCCGGTTTGTAGTAGGTGCGGGCATACCACATAGCATCACTCAATACCAAGCGGCCTTCCGCATCGGTGTTGAGGATTTCCACACTCAGACCTTCTGCTGTGCGTAGCACGTCACCAGGTGCATATGAGTTTTCAGAGACCATGTTCGCGGCCATACCCATCACGGCAACCACGTTCACATCCGCTTTAGCCAGTGCCATGGCTTTCACTGTACCTAGCACTGCAGCAGCGCCAGCCATATCCGACTTCATGCGGGCGATAGATTTACCTGTTTTGATGCTGTAGCCACCTGAATCAAATGTGATCCCTTTACCAACTAATGCGACAGGCGTGTCATTGTTCCCTTTATAGTGTGCAACAATAAGACGCGAACCTTGCTTACTTCCGCGACCAACTGCTTCAAGGGCATTCATTCCCAGAGATTTTATTTCTTCAGGCTCCAGAACTTTGATTTCTACACCGTATTGCTCAAGTTGCTTTGCGGCATTAACAAAGTCAACTGGTGTCATTTCAGTCGGGACTTCTGAGGTCAGATCACGCGCCAGAAACACACCTTGCTCGATATAGCTTAAAGTGGTGTACTCGGCCTGGGTCTGACGCTGGTCATCGACACTCAGGCTATAGGTCATGCTGTGTGTGTTTGGTTCTTTTTTGTATAGCTCGAAAGTGTGGTCGCGCAGATTTGCGCCATGTGCATATTGTGCAGCAAGTGCATGGTTACTTAGCTGACCATTAATGCCTTTGAATGCCACACTGACGGTGCCGGCTTCTTTTTTCTCAAGTTTGGCATGCAGGTTTCCACCAAGCTTGGCCATTTTGGCGCTATCCAGCTCATCGCGCTCACCAAGACCAACGACAAGAATGCGCTTGTGTTTGGAGTCCACAGGCGCCAATACTTCTACAACCTTACCGTAGTCACCTGTAAATTTGTCTGTTTCAAGTGCTTTGGTAAGCTGTTTACGGGTATCTCTGTCAAGAAATTTAAATGCATTGCTTTGCTCGCTGTCCTGAAACACAACCAGCGCATCGGTTTTTTCGTTCAGTTTATTGGTGAATTGGATGTCCGCGGCCAAAGCCGATGCTGAGCCGAAAAGTGCGACGCTGAGTGCGCAAAGACGAGTAGATAATGACATTGATTAAACCCTCAATAACTAATTTGGGTTTTGTTTTACCTTAAACGATCAGATTAATTAATTAAATGTCGTTGAATGACACAGAATCCTAGTTAAAGTGCGGGCTGGTAGGTTTTTTCCCTGATAGTGAAAGTGCAGTCAGGGTTTCGCGGTCTCAGTAAACAACAGATATTTATTTAAAGGATACCGGAGTGAATAAACGATTAATTCTGGGATTGACGCTGATGAGTGCCGCTTGTCTGGTGAACGCTGATGAAGTCACTGTCAATAGCACAACGCCTGAACAAGCCAGTTCACATATCAAAACCCTGGTGTTGGGGTCAGGGTGTTTTTGGGGAGCAGAAAAACGCTATGAGGCTTTGCCCGGCGTGATAGATGCTGAATCCGGCTACGCTGATGGCCGTGGATTTAAAGCAACTTACAAGGCTATTACGGCACCCAGCAGGCGTTTTGATCCTAACAATTACGCTGAAGTAGTGCGGGTCACTTACAATGCCAGTCGACTCTCGACCGCATCATTGCTGAAAGCTTATTTTGAAAGTCATGACCCGACTCAGAAAAACCGTCAGGGCAACGACATTGGTACACAGTATCGCTCGATTATACTGTATACCGATGAAGCGCAAAAAGAACAGGCTATTTCGTTAACTGGGCAGTATCAGGCATTGTTGACGAAAGCGGGTTATGGCCAAATCCAGACCGAACTTAAACCGCTCGCAGCTTTCGTTCGGGCAGAAGAATATCATCAGAATTATCTGGTAAAAAATCCCAATGGGTATTGCCCGGATCACAGTACGGGTGTCACTTTTCTCGATGTAGCAGAGCAGCAAGTTGATAATGAGGCTTTGTTATCGGGCAAGCACGTGGTTGTGATTGATGCCCCTTACTGCCCGTATTGTGACAAGTTTAAGCAACAAGTCGTGAACGACTATCAAGGCAGTATTCCTTTACATTATCGCCGTGCCAGTCAGTTGCAGGGGCTAAGTATCATGTCTGCGACCTGGGCGACACCTACTATCTTATTTCTTGAAAATGGTAAAGAAGTTGCTGGGTTTCAGGGCTATATGAACCGTAAGGAATTCTATCAGGCGCTAGGGGCATTTAAACTGGGTGACAGTGATGCTTTTAAAACCGCGTTTGAGCAGGGCACAGACAGACCGTTTTGTAAGCAATACGACTTGTTCAAGAAAACAGGGGATGGGGTCTTTGTCGATAAACTCAGCGGGCAAGCCTTATTTGATACGAAAGACAGGTTTAATTCGGGCACTGGCTGGTTATCATTTAAGCACCCGGTCGCAGACAGTGTCACTTATCATGAGGACAATAGCCATGGTATGCAACGCGTTGAGATCCGGTCCAGTTCTTCCGGAATCCATCTGGGTCATGTGTTTGCTAAGGAAGGACCCGGCGGAAGCGATCGCTACTGCATCAATGCGACCGTATTAGAGTTTAAATCAAGACAAGATTATCAGGCAAATCACGCTTCAACTGACTGAGTAACTTGGTCTGAGCTAAAGGACTAGCACCCGATAGCCTGAGACAGCGGGCAATTGTTGATAGACTCTTCCCAGCAAAAGCGGTTTTCGGTAGGTGCACAGTTATTGAAATAGCTCTTTGGACGACCTCCTGCCACCTCTGGTGTCGCCTGCATTGCCAGTGCTTTGTCTGTACTGAGTCTTTTGATGCTTTTTTTGTTTAAATTGAGTTTCATTTTGATATTCCTTTTAAAAAATGCGTGGTGTTCATTTATTGAACAGTATTCACGTTAGTACAGTTGTAACAATATTGTAAAATTGTTTTTATGTATCTTTGTAAATAATTGTGTCACAAAAAAGGCATGTGATGAGGAGGTACGGTACAACGATTTATTACTATACTGAAGAAATCTGTATTTTGGCTTCGGTCTTACTATGCGTCGTTTGCTTTATGTTTTGATTCTGGCATGGTCGTTGTCGCTGAGGGCCGCGCAGCCCGTGCAGATCCTCTACAATGACTGGACCAGCCAACAGGTTCTGTCCCATATTGTGGCAGATATTTTTGTAGAGTTGGGTTATCAGACTGAGTTTATCGAAGCCAAAACAGATGGCCAATGGTTCTTGCTCAAAGCCGGTATGGCAGACGTACAGGTTGAAGTGTGGGAAGGCACCATGGCGGATAAATATGCGCAGCTGATGCAAAGCCAGGTCATAGTCGACCTGGGGGATTATGCGCTTAAAACCCGTGAGGATTGGTGGTATCCACTGTATGTCAAGCAACATTGTCCCGGGCTTCCCCATTGGGAGGCACTGATCCTGTGTGCGGAGGTATTTGCCCGTCCCGGTTCTCAGGGTAAAGGAGTGTATATTGCAGGGCCATGGGAAAAGCCAGACAGAGCCAGGATCAGGGCACTGAAGCTGCCATTTGTTGTGGAACAAGTCGACAGCGGTGAGGCCTTATGGAAAAAGCTGGCCATTGCACACAAAATTAAACAGCCCATTCTCATGTTTAACTGGACGCCTAACTGGGTGGGTGCCGTGTATCCCGGTGAGTTTGTCGAGTTTCCCGATTTTGACGAGCGATGTGAAACTGAGCCGGGTTGGGGCGTGAACCCCAAGTTTTTGTTTGACTGCGGCAACCCCAAATCTGGCTGGCTAAAAAAAGTGGCCAGCACGTTATTTGTTGAACAACACCCTTGCCTGGCTGAGGGGTTGCGTCAGTTCAATATGACCGGCGCAACGCTTGAGCAGCTTGCTGCTATGGTAAATCTGGAGAATTTCACCCCAAGCTTGGTTGCCAAGCACTGGCTGGAAAACAATCAGGCACAATGGCGCAAATGGTTTGCCAGCTGCCGTTAACCTACGATGTTGAATAAAAAGCACAACATTACAGGTATTCGTCTAAACTTATAAAACCTGTCGGATTATAAGTCAGGATGACGCTGGAGGTGCCATGAGCATCAAGTTAAAACTCATTGTAAGCGTCTCAGCTCTGGTATCTGTTGCACTCATTATATTGTCCATTAGCGTGGGTATCATCACGCAAAAAGATGTAGCCAGCACACTAACTATGCAGATCCAACACCGGTTAGTTGGACTTAGGGACGCAAAAAAAGAACAGCTAACGGCGTATTTTGATTTTATCAATGCTCAGTTACTGACTTTGGCCCAAAGTGAGGCAACCCGTGATGCTGCAGTACGTTTCACCAGTGCCTTCAAGCAAATAGGGGAAACCCCAAATGAACGAGCGCTTGAACGCTATTATCGCGAAGAGTTCGGGCAGATATTTGAACGAAGAAATGGTACTTCGACCAATACTCGGAGCCTGTTGGCGGCATTGGACGCCCCAGCCAGATACTGGCAGGACAAATATATTGCACAAAATAAGCACCCTTTGGGCAGCAAGAATGCCCTGAGCAGCTTGCATGATGGCAGTGAGTATGACAATGCGCATCGTCTTCACCACGCCTTTTTTAATGCTTTTTTAGCTCAGTTTGGTTACTACGATATTTTTATTGTGGATGCACAAAGCGGCCATGTGGTTTATTCCGTATTTAAGGAGCTGGATTACGCAACATCTTTGCTGCGTGGTCCATACGCACAAAGCGGACTTGGCTCTGTTTTCAGAGCTGCCAGAACATTGCCAGAGGGGGAAGTGACCTTTGCTGATTTTGAACCTTACTCACCGTCTTAGAATGCGGCTGCGTCGTTTATCGCAACACCTATTGTCAGAGAAAATAAAACCTTGGCCGTATTGGTTTTTCAAATGCCAATCGACCGGCTTAATGACATCCTCACTTACCAGCAGAATTGGCGGGCTAGAGGACTGGGAGAATCGGGTGAAACCTATCTGGTAGGAAGTGACTTTAAAATGCGTAGCATGAGCCGTTTTTTACTGGAAGATAAAGCGAGTTATTTACAGGTATTGGAACAAGCCAGGGTCGACCCGACAGTCATCGCCGCGATAGACAGGTTCGATACTTCTGTCGGATTACAGACGGTTCGAACGCAGGCAGTAGAAGCGGCATTGTCTGGACAATCCGGATTTGCCATTATTCAGGACTATCGCAATGTAGCGGTGGCATCAGCCTATACATATGTTGAAATTAACGGCAAAACCTGGGCATTAATGAGCGAGCTGGACCAATCCGAAGCTTTTGCGGATGTCGCCGGAATTACTAAGCAGATCACAACCATAGCCATAGTTATTACGGTCGTGTTGATCATTATTGCATTGATTATTGCATGGGCGATGGGCAATGTTATAGCTACGCCAATACAAAAAATGAGTCGTTTCATTAATCAGGTTGCGACTTCTTTGGACTTAACCCTAAGATTTGACGAATCAGATAATCAGGATGAACTGGGTCAGGTAGAGCGTGCGTTAAATTCCATGTTTGAAACCTTTTCAGATACTCTAAATCAAGTTAATGCCAATGCAGAAACATTGTCCAATCAAATGGCACAACTTCAATCAAACTTCACTGAGTTGATAAACAAGAGCGATAATCAAACGGATCTAACTGTACACATAGCAGCAGCGATGGAACAAATGGCCGCAACCTCTGAGGATGTGGCTAAAAATGCGCAATATACCAGCGAGGCCAGCCATGATGCGGTTAGTGCGTCGCAGCAAGGTAAGAGTAATGTAGACAAGAACATGCAGTCGTCCCGAAGTTTGGAGCAGGCGATGGAGCTGACTATGCAGCAGATGTCTAGTTTACAGGAACAGTCAAATAACATTAGTCAGGTACTTGAGGTAATTCAGACAATTGCAGAGCAAACTAATTTGCTGGCCCTGAATGCCGCAATAGAAGCAGCCCGGGCGGGTGAGCAGGGGAGGGGGTTTTCTGTCGTGGCGGATGAGGTTCGATCTCTGGCACAGCGTACACAGCAATCGACTGAGGAAATTAATCGTATGATACAGAGTCTTCAAAGTGGCGCAGCGAGTGCGATGTCAGCAATTCATGAGGCACACGCGTTAACGGAAAATAATTTGTCATCGACGGATTGTACGCGTGACTCTTTGCAGCAGATTAACGACCAAATTTGTAAAATTGAGGCGTTCAATGAGCAAATGGCCACGGCTGCCACTGAGCAAAGCGCAGTGGCTAAAGACGTCACCCTGCAAATATCAGACATCACAACTTTGGCGCAGGCAAACTGTGCCATCCTCACTGAAGTCAATGCCATGGCAAGTGCTGCCGATGAGGATGCGTTATTACTTAAGCAGCAGATCAGCAAATTCCATTTGGAATAAAGGTTATTAAGCAGATCTCCGCACAATCAGCTTTGGCGGTAACAGGGTATCTGTGACGGTTTCTCCTTTAATTAAAGAGAGCAGGTTATTGACCAGCATCTGACCGGCCAGCGTTGTATTCTGTTGTACGGTTGTCAGGGCCGGTGAGATAAAGCTGGCGGCAGCGATATTATCGAAGCCAATAACGGCAACATCATCGGGTACTTCTTTGCCTGCCTCTTTGAGTGCTTTGAGCGCCCCAATTGCTATGAGATCGCTGGCTGCAAATAACGCGTCAAATTGAATATTGTTAGCCAATAAAGAGCGAGTTGCATGATAACCTGACTCCTCTGTTGAAATCGCATTGGCGATTTGGCGCTCTGATAATATGCAGTCATTGGCTATCAGCGTATCTCTGAACCCTTTAAAGCGCGCGAAAAATTCAGGGCTGTGTTCGGATGCGTCACCGACAAAAGCATACTGAGTGCGATTTTGCCGCAACAGATGTTCCGCTGCCAGTTTACCGCCACCATAGTTATCACAGCTGACCGTCAAATCCTCACGCCCATCGACTGTCGCTCCCCAGCAAACAAATTTGGTATCCTGAGTGAGCAATTGCTGAAGGCGAGACTGGTAGTCCATGTAGTCACCATATCCAAGCAGAATGATACCGTCCGCACGGTGACTATCTTCATAGTCAGCCCGCCAATCCTGACTGGTGGACTGAAAGGATACCAGCAGATCATAGCCTTGTTTTGCACAGGCACGGGTAATGCTGCCCAGCATATTAAGAAAAAACGGGTTGATCTGTGATTCGTCCCCGGTTGGGTCTTCAAACAGCAACAGGGCCAGTGTGCTGCTTTGCTGAGTGCGCAGGTTACTGGCATTTTTGTCGACTTTATAGTTAAGCTCCTTTGCGACTTCCCAGACACGGCGACGTGTTTCTTCATTGACCAGCGGGCTGTTTCTCAGCGCACGCGAGACAGTAGACTGAGAAACACCCGCAAAATGGGCGATATCAAAAGAGGTGGCTTTACCTTTTGGTTTCATAGTGCATTGGTTCTGAGTGATAACCTGATTATTGTCAGCAAATGAATAAAATTTGCAAGCTTAATATCTGTGTTACTGTTTTGGTAACATATTTGGCGGGTGGTTTTGTCACACTGATATGTACGACAAATAGAATTGGCGTGAAAACACGCAGTTGGCATACGCAGCACCGATCTGAACAAAATTTTTATTGCCTCCATCTGACACCGGTGTCATAATGTCACTGTTTTATCATTTTGTTGTCAAAACGTATTTAGCTGTCCTTTCGGGGACAGCCTTTTTTTCAGCTGAACGTGCAAAGTTATCTAGCTGAATCTTGGCATCATCACCCAAGCCAGTTACCTTGGAAGTTGTGCACTCAGTGCACCCAGATAAAAGAGAAAAACAACATGAGCCAGACAACACCTCATAGCTCGAATGACACAGGACAGGCCTTTGAGCCAATTGTCGTCGCGGATATTGGCGGTACCAATGCCCGCTTTGCCGTCGTAACCCATTACGATTCGAGCACCAATCAGTTTGTTATTAGCCATCAGTCTACATATCCCAGCGCCGAATTTCCCTCTTTTGAAACTGCCATTAGCCGTTACCTCAACGAACTCCCAATAGCCAAACCAACACGCGCGTGTTTAGCCGTTGCGGGTCCGGTTAAGGCCCAGCAGGTTTATCTGACGAATCTCGGTTGGCAGTTTAACAGTCAGGATATTAAACAGCAGTTCGGTTTTAATGAATTGGCCGTGATCAATGACTTTGCCGCGTTTGCTTACGCTGCGCCTTATTTGGACCCAAAACAAAATATAGAAATTAAATCGGGTCAGGCACAGGCTGGCGCCAATATCGCGGTTATGGGACCAGGCACAGGCTTTGGTGCCGCCTGTCTGGCCAGAGACATTAATGGTAGTGCTGTGATGAGTTGTGAGGCTGGTCACATCAGCCTTGCTGCAGTAACCGAATTAGACCAACAATTGTTGGCAGCTCTGAAACAGGAGATTGCACATGTCTCTGTTGAAGAGGTGTTTTCAGGGCGTGGATTGGCACACTTGTATCAAGCCATGGCCAAAGTGAAAGGCCATACAGCAGAAAGGTTGAGTGCTGCACAGATCAGCGAGCGCGCATCTGAGTGTGAGATCTGCGATGCGACGTTGAATCATTTTTGTGATTGGATTGGCAGCGTCGCTGGCGATCTGTCCTTAACGTTTGGTGCGCTTGGAGGCGTATTTATTGGTGGCGGGATATTGCCGCGAATGGCAGAGCGACTCAAATCAAGTGAGTTTGTTGAGCGTTTTGTAACTAAAGGGCCTATGAGTCAGTACGCAGGCCAGATCCCAGTCACCTTAGTTGTGCAGGAAAATATTCCTTTGATTGGTGCCGCAGCGTGTTTACATGAGCGTGCGGGCACCAGATAGTCAGGATAAGTGTAATGAAGAAAGTGACCATTAACAGTGTCGCACAGTATGCGGGAGTCTCGAAAAAGACCGTTTCTCGAGTATTGAATAATGAACCCAATGTCAGCCCGGCAACCCGTGAGAAAGTACTTAAGGTGTTTAAAGAGCTGGACTACCGGCCAAATCCGATAGCTCGGGGATTGGCACGTAATAAGAGCTTCATTATTGGCTGTCTGTATGATAACCCGAGTAAAAGTTATATTACTCGAGTACAAAGCGGTGCGTTAGAAGCGTGTCATAAACACAATTACAACTTGTTGATCCACCCATGTGAACTCAGGGGGGAGGCGTTAATTGATAACATAGATCAATTGCTGACGACGTCTCGTCTGGACGGGTTGGTCCTGACGCCGCCATTTTCTGATTCAAAGGAATTGATAGAGTTTCTTAAGCAGAAGCAAGTCAATTATGCGCTAGTGGCCTCAGCGATCCAGGATGATGACTCTATCTCTGTGTGTAGTAATGACGAGCAGGGCGCGTATGAACTCACCGAACACCTTATTGCGCTTGGGCACACAGACATTGCATTTATCAAAGGACACCCGGATCACAGTGCCACTGAAAACCGATTTAACGGCTATAAGCGGGCGCTCGAACAGCACAAAATTCCTTTGCAAGAACGGCTTGTGGCTGAGGGTAACTTCAGTTACCACTCGGGCGCAGACAGCGCTAAGGCGATACTCGATCTGATGCCACGTCCCTCAGCGGTGTTTGCCTCGAACGACTACATGGCAGCGGCTGTTCTTAAGCTGGCAACCCAACGGGCGTTGCGAGTGCCGGAGGATTTGTCTATTGCTGGGTTCGATAATGCACCTATTGCCAGACATATCTGGCCGGGTTTGACGACCATTGCACAGCCTGTTGAAGAGATGACCCGACAGGCGGTTGAGCAACTGATACTGCAGATTTCTGAACCGCAGGAAGAGGTTTATCATCGAGTGCTGGAAGCGCGTTTAATCACCCGCGAGTCGACTGCCCAAAACCACTAAATCCCATTTTTATACTTGCCCAAAGCCCGGCCGTTACTGGTCGGGCTTTTTTGTTTGTTATTTGTTCATTTGTGAATTTTAGACTAAATTTAATGTAAGGGTTGACACCGGTGTCAGAAACGTGAGTAAATATAGTGACACCGGTGTCAGGTTGGGGTGAGAGACAACCTGATAGCGTACCTTTGAACGGGTAAATCAAAGCTGCTCAGTACAGGGAGAGCTGTACTGAGCCTTTTCCTCTAACAATAGAGAGTTGAATTATGTTGCATCCTCGAATTCATGAAGTCACTCAACGCGTTATCACTCGCAGTCAGCAATCTCGTCATGCCTATCTTGAGCGTATCGAACAAGCAAAAAAACAAACTCGAGTCAGAGCCGGACTAGGCTGTGGTAACCTGGCACACGTGATGGCGGCCTGTTCGAGCAGTGACAAAGCCAGATTAAAAGCCGATGAGCAGCCAAACCTGGCCATCATCAATGCTTACAATGATATGTTGTCTGCCCACGTGCCTTACAAAGAATATCCGGATCAAATCAAAGCGATTGCAGAAAAATACGATGCAACTGCACAGGTTGCGGGTGGCGTACCAGCAATGTGTGACGGTGTAACGCAAGGTCGTGATGGCATGGAGTTGTCTTTATTCTCACGTGATGTGATTGCAATGTCGACAGCGGTTGCACTCTCACACGATGTGTTTGACGGTGTGTTCTGTCTGGGTGTGTGCGACAAGATTGTTCCGGGACTGCTGATTGGCGCATTATCTTTTGGCCATCTTCCCATTTACTTCCTGCCAGCAGGTCCGATGCAATCAGGTATTCCAAATAAAGAAAAGGCGCGTGTCAGACAGAAGTTTGCACAGGGCCTGGTGAGCCGCGAAGAGCTGTTGGAAGCGGAAAGCGCGTCTTACCACAGTGCCGGCACCTGTACTTTCTACGGTACCGCCAACTCAAACCAAATGCTCATGGAAATTATGGGTCTGCATTTACCGGGCAGCTCATTTATCAATCCATACACTGAGCTGCGCGAAGGCCTGACAGCCAGCGCGGTAGAAACCATGCTGAAGCAACTCCAGGGTGATGACAAAGTAAATAGCCTTGCGGAAGTGGTCAGCGAGAAAACTGTGATTAACGGATTGGTTGGCCTGTTAGCAACGGGGGGATCGACAAACCACGCTATCCACCTGGTTGCGATGGCCAAAGCGGCTGGTGTTGACATCACTTGGAAAGACATGGCTGATTTATCGGAAGTTGTGCCTCTACTGACGCGCATTTATCCAAATGGCTCGGCGGATGTGAATCACTTTCAGGCGGCTGGCGGTATGGGATTCCTGATGCGTGAGTTGCGTGATGCGGGCTACCTGCATAATGACGTAAAAACCATCGTCGGCGAAGGCCTGGATGCATACACCAAAGAACCAGTATTGGATGTGGATCCTTCACTCATCATGACGGACAGCAAGGGTCCTTCAAAAGTGAAGTGGATTGATTGCCCGGCAGATTCTCTGGATGAAGATGTACTCAGACCTGTTTCTAACCCATTCAACAATCAAGGTGGCTTGCAGCTACTGAGTGGCAACCTGGGTAAATCAGTGATAAAAGTGTCGGCCGTTGCAGAGCAACATCAGGTGGTATCGGCGCCTGCCAAAGTATTTAGTTCGCAAGCCGCACTGCAAGAAGCTTACACACGAGGCGAGCTCAATCAGGACTTTATTGCGGTTATCAAAGAGCAAGGCCCTAAGGCAAAAGGGATGCCTGAATTACATAAATTAACGCCAGTCATGGCGAGCTTGCAGGATGAAGGCTTCAAGGTTGCCATCGTGACAGACGGCCGCATGTCAGGCGCGTCAGGCAAGGTACCTGCGGCTATCCACCTGGCTCCGGAAGCCGTTGAAGGTGGCCCGATTGCGAAAGTACGAGAAGGCGATCTGATCACATTAGATGCACCGAAAGGTGAGCTGTTACTGCATGTGAGCGACGAAGAGCTTGCACAGCGTGAGATTGAACTAACGGAAGTTGGTCCAACTTTTGGTACGGGTCGTGAGTTATTTAGCGGCTTTAGAAATATTGTCAGCAGCGCCGACTTAGGTGCGAGTGCATTCGGCATAGAAGAATAATAGCAACTGGGAATGAGGACATTATGAGCATTAAAGAGATTTTATCAGCGGCACCGGTAGTACCCGTTATTGTCATTGATGATTTAGAAGATGCAGTGCCATTAGCACAGGCATTATACCGCGGTGGTCTTCGCGCGTTGGAGGTGACATTGCGTACGCCAGTTGCTGCACAAGCAGTAAAGGCGATGAAAGAAGCGGTACCAGAGGCCTATGTCGGGACAGGAACTGTGGTCGACAAAGCCTCGTTTGACGCTTCTGTTGAGGCTGGCGCCGACTTTATGGTGAGCCCGGGTGTCAGCTCAGAATTGCTGGCGCTGGCAAAAGAATCTGATATTCCATTTCTGCCTGGTGCGGCGACACCTAGCGAAGCGATGGAACTGGCAGCGCAGGGCTTTAAGTTTCTTAAGTTTTTCCCGGCAGAAGCCGCAGGTGGCACGGCAATGCTGAAATCAATCGGTGGTCCATTACCTCAGGTGACGTTTTGCCCAACAGGTGGGATCAGCTTAGCAACAGCACCCAACTACCTGGCACTAAGCAATGTAATTTGTGTTGGTGGGACCTGGATGCTCGATAAAACACTTATCGCAAACAAAGACTGGCAAGCCATCGAAGCGCTTGCTCGACAAGCAAGTGAAGTAAACTAATTTAGGGGAATAGGGTTATGATTAATATTGCAATTAATGGCTATGGCCGTATCGGTCGAAATGTACTGAGAGCACTTTACGAATCAGGTCAAAATGACCAAATCAAGATTGTTGCGATCAATGATTTGGCACCTGCACAGACTAACGCACACCTGACTCAGTTTGACTCTGTACATGGACGCTTTAACTTCCCTGTTGAATTGAAAGACAACACGCTGATCGTTGGCGAAGATAAGATCACGCTGACCCAGGAACGTGACCCTGAGCAGTTACCGTGGCGTGATCTGAATGTTGACATCGTGCTTGAATGTACCGGTTTGTTTACCTCACGTGAAACAGCGGGCAAGCATATCACTGCGGGCGCTAAGAAAGTCATCGTGTCTGCGCCTGGTACGGATATGGATGCTACGGTTGTCCACGGTGTGAACAGTGATGTACTAAATGCAGACAGCACCATTATTTCAAACGCGTCTTGTACAACTAACTGCCTGGCGCCAGTTGCAAAAGCACTGAACGATACCATAGGTATTGAGCAGGGCAGCATGACCACCATTCATGCTTATACCAATGACCAGAACCTGTGTGATGTATATCACAAAGATCTGTACCGTGCGCGTAGCGCCACACAGTCTATGATCCCGACTAAAACTGGTGCCGCTAAAGCGGTCGGTCTGGTGCTACCTGAGCTGGCGGGTAAACTGGATGGCATGGCAGTACGTGTGCCTACCGTTAATGTCTCTGTGGTTGATCTGACCTTTATCGCTAAACGTGAAACATCCGCTGCGGAAGTTAATGAGATCCTTCAGGGAGCTGCAGAAGGTGCAATGGCAGGCATCCTAGAGTATAACACTTTGCCGCTGGTATCTGTGGACTTCAATCATAACCCGGCTTCTTCTGTCTTTGATGCGACGCAGACGAAAGTGGATGGAAAACTGGTTAAAGTGATGGCCTGGTATGACAACGAGTGGGGCTTCTCAAATCGTATGCTTGACCAGGCAAAAGCATTGGCTGCGTTCCTTTAAGTAGTACGCTTAACAGCAATTAATTTCTTGCGTCATTTTAGCCCCACACCATGTGGGGCTTTTTTGTACGTGCTTTTTTAATCAAAGCCGTGTGTTTACCTTTTTTAACGCCAAAGTTGGTTTATTAGGCGCGTGGTGTTTGCACCTTAGGGTTGATTTTTATTACACTGCGCACAATTTTAATTAACGACAAAGAAATAACATGAAAGAAGGGTTTAAAGTACCTCATACGCTCATCCTGCTGTTGTCTATGATGCTGGTGGCATATATTGCGACCTGGCTGGTTCCGCAAGGTTTTTTCGACACCGTCACACTCGATAATGGCCGTCAGGCTGTCGTGCCCGGCACTTATGCACTTGCTGAAGCACAAACTCATTTAACGCCCATGGACTTCCTGGTTGCTATTCCGCGCGCATTTGCTGCTGCACAAGATGTTATTTTCTTTGTTTTCATTGTTGGTGGTGTTCTGTCAATTGCACGTGCAACGGGTACCATTGATGCTTTGATCGGCCGCTTGCTTGAGCGATTTGGTCATAAGCCAAATATTCTGATCTTTATGGTGGTGTTTTGTTTTGCACTGGCATCCGGTGCGATTGGTACTGCGGGCGAATATATTCCCTTCGTCCTCATTCTGGTGGGGCTGTGTAAAGCAATGCGCCTTGATGCGATGACCGCTGTGGGTATGGTCGTGGCAGGGTATGGGATTGGTTATGGTGTGTCAGCCTTTAACCCCTTTACCGTGATGGTGGCTCAAAAGGTTGCGGATATTCCGGTTTACTCAGGTATTGAGCTTCGATTGGCGATTTTCCTACCGTTTGTTTTAATTGGTTTCCATCACGTATGGAGCTATGCCAAAAAAGTACAGGCAAACCCTGAATTATCCCTGACGAAAGGCCTGCCTTGTCCGCTTGCTGGTTCAGCAGAAGCAAATTACCCGACGCTTAATAAGCGCCACCAAATGATCTTGTTTGGCCTAGTTGCTGCCATTATCACGGCTGTCTGGGGTATTTCTCAAAAGGGCTGGTATCTGTATGAGCTGGGTGCGGTGTTTATCTCCTGGGGTATTTTCACGACGTTAGTGGGCCAGATCGGTGCTGACCGCGCTGCAAATGAGTTTATTGAAGGCGTGAAAGACCTGGCAAGTACGGCCATCCTGATTGGTGTGGCTAGGGGTATCGCGTTAATTATGGAAGATGGGCAGATCTTGCACACCCTGGTTTACGCTATGTCATCGCCACTTTCACATTTAGGTGCTGAGCTGGCTGCGGTCGGCATGTTCATTATGCAAACCTTGTTGAACCTGTTCATTCCTTCGGGCAGTGGTCAGGCATATGTCACTATGCCACTGATGGCACCGGTTGGTGACATTATTGGTGTGTATCGTCAGGTTGCAGTGCTTGCCTACCAGTTTGGTGATGGTTTCTCTAATATGATTATTCCGACCAATGCTGTGCTGATGGGTATCATCGGAATGGCCGGTGTACCTTATCATTTATGGTTCCGATTCTGTCTGCCGCTATTCGGTAAGTTGATGCTGGCAGCGTCAGTGGTATTGGTGCTTGCGGTTACATTTGGTTATGGTGAAGATGTACAGCCAAAAGTGAGTGCAACGACACAGGTGCAATCGTAATATCTATCAGCTCGCAGAGTATCCGCTCTGCGAGCAATCTCTTCGCTCGCCGCCCAGCCCCTTCTGAATCCTCTCTACCCTAATTAATGCTAGTTCTAGCTTTTAGTGTGTTACCTACTCAGCTTGTTGTTTTTATGACACCGTTCACAAACTGGGTTTTGGGTATTTTTGTTGCCTTTTGTGTTGTTTTGTAAATATATTTTTGTATTTTTGTGCTTGACAGTGGAAAAGTTGAAGTGCTAGTAATAGAGGTGAACCCAAAAAAGGAACTGTACAATGAAAATAAAGAAACAGCCTCTTGCTTGTCTTATCGCGACACTGCTCAGTGTAAGCGCTTCTGCAACAACCGATCGTGACTATCAACATCGCTGGCTTGATCCAAATGGGGATCCTATGCTTGCATTGCAGTGGAACTTACTGAATTCGGGTGCACTGGCAAATACCCAGTCTGGGATTGACCTGAACTTGTGGCAGACGCATATCTGGGGTCACAAAGGACAGGATATTCTGGTAGCAGTCGTGGATTCGGGTGTGGACATGGAACATGCAGACTTAGATGCCAATACGATAGATGATCCCTCTATTAATCCACAACCCAATGCTGGTGGCGACCATGGCACTATGGTGGCCGGGATAATCGCAGCGGTACAAAACAACATAGGTGTGCGTGGAGTTGCGCCAATGGCAAAGGTTACGGCATTTACCAATTATGGCGGAACCTTTGAAAGTCATGAGCAGTGGAAGATAAGTCATGGTTATGATGGTGACCTTTCGGATAACTCAACCACAGATCGGATCCGTATTTTCAATAAAAGTTATGGTATGAGTCCGTCGGTGAGTCTGCCTTATACCTTTTCAAAAACCATTCAGGATAGCCAGGGTAAAGATATCCTGATGTTTAGCCAGCCTGAGCAGGAAAAGGTCTATGAAGCGGTTTCTCTGTCCACTGAACAGGATCCCCGCACCGCAGTCTACGTGCAGGCAGCCGGAAATTCATATCGGGATTCTCGCATTCACTATTTTACAGACACAGGGTTAGACTTTTTCGGCTACAGTTTTCCCGTTGGCGGTAATTATGGCTTGCCCTGGACAAACGGTAACTCACTTTATACTCCTGCGAACTTCTGGAATCTGACGGTCAGTGCGCTGAGTGCCGATGGTGTGTTGTCTGAGTACTCGACAGTAGGGAGTAATGTGTTTCTGACTGCCCCTGGTGGATTGGACAGGGGCACCCCGGGGCATGCGACTACGCGTATTTCATGCGCCTGGTATCAGGAAAACATTGATGCAAACTTCAATTGTAATGGAGACGATGATTTTACTGTACGTATGAATGGTACATCGTCAGCGGCACCAAATACGTCGGGTGCTGTTGCGTTGCTGCTTTCTGCTGCGCAGCAACAGAACCATGACCTGACACCGCGCGACATCCGTCATCTCCTGGCGCGTACAGCAACAAAAGTGGATCCGACACGCGCCGACATCGACGTGAATGGTATTACAGCATTTGAAGGGTGGAGCACCAACGCAGCAGGGCATGTATTTTCGCCTTACTATGGCTTTGGCTTGATAGACGTAGACAAAGCAACTGAGCTGGTGCGCCGTTATGCAATCGAACAACTCCCTTCTGAGTTGGTTAAGACACCCTGGTATGGTCTGAATGACGTTGTGAACGCAACCATTGTGGATGATGCCAGCCAGACGACAACAGCAAGCATTAATATAACTGATGACTTGTTTATTGAAGGTGTTCAGATCCGATTAAATGCACGACATGCACGTATTTCAGATTTGAAAGTAGAGCTGGAGTCACCGAATGGTACCCGTAGTATCCTGATGTCACCCTTTAATAACTTGATAGGGCAGCATTTAGGCTTGCCAGAGCAGTCACCTGGGAGTCAGGATGGCTATACAGATCATCTGATGCTCAGTTATAAATTTTGGGATGAGAAAGCCAATGCAGGCAACGGCCAGTGGAAGCTACACATCACAGATATGAGTAACGAAACCCGGGCTTTCGGGATCTTTGACTTCGTCAACGGGGGTCAAGTTCGTGCGGTAGAGAACAACCCTGAGGCTGGTGTGTTACAAGGCTGGTCTATCCGTATTCTGGGTCATAAAACGAAAGTCACGAAGAAGAAAACGCTGTAAACCCTTGAGATGGTTGCAAGGGCAACCAGTAAACCAAAACGCCGTGTCTCATTGAGATACGGCGTTTTGAGATGAGTCGTGTTGCAACGGTTAGTTTAATTTAAGCTCAAAACTACCTGTCACCTCTTCGTCTTTGAACGTGCCTAATGGCAGCGTAAAGTCAAATTCCGCTTTGATGTGCGTGTCAGTGTTGTCGCGTGACAAATCAATGGTTCCCCAGCTGTTCTTAAGGCCACTGAGCTCTGGGAATACAGGGGTACTTAGCTGCGCATATTTTTGGTCTAAACCGTGTACATTGCTAATTGAAGCGAATGGAGAATCTGGTGCGTCATCCATTACGAATTTCAATAACAATGGGCTGCCTTCGTACTCGCTGGCGAGTCGCAAAGTCGTCGCTGTGGCACTGTCCACTACGTTAGTACCGCCGGTTTCAAGCGCTTCGACAGTCGTCGTCGCAATGATACCGCAGACTTGAGTTGTTTCACTCAACTCAGGGTAGTTAGTGAAGTTGACAGATAACTGACCAAAACTGTCTTTTTGGGTGTCACTGACGTGTTTGAATGTGCTGGTAGCCGCAACGTTTTCGCCACACATTCTGGTAATGGTAAAGCTGTTCTCATTCTGAGTGAGTACTGTTGAGCCTGTCCCTTCTGTACAGTCAATATCCGTGTAGAACTCGGCAATCTTGACGCTGCTGTTTTGCTGCTCTCCACATACACGTGCAGTAAATGCCGGATCATTTTGGTCTACATTGATAATATCCATAGGGCGAGTGAGCTTAACTACTACATTATTAAACCCACCGTCATCACGCTGCGTTTTGATATATTGGTGTGCTGTTTCTGTCCAGGTACTGCCAAAAGTGAGCACACTTAAATCAAGCGCCTCTACAACGTTGCCAGTATTTGGTTGAGGTGCAATGATCTTTGTATCTGTATCGGCAACTGACACAGAGCTAAATTGATTCACAAACCCTATCACGTTAGAGGAGTCTTCCAGTTTTACGGAGATACTTAAAGAGGATTGTTGGCTGACTTCCGGGGCGGTGAATGTAATGGTATCACTGCCTTGGCCTGTAAATGGCACATCGCCATTTACGCCACGTACTGTCCAGGTAAAAGTGAGGTTTTTAGCATTGTTGCCTGTGGTATTTAATGAGAGGGTGACTTCCTCACCTTCGTTCACATCGATAAAAGAAGGAAGCTCTGTATAAGTCACTCTGTTTTCATTGATTGAAGTGCTTGGAGTATCGCCATCGTCGGAACCGCCGCCGCATGCAGCAAGGGACAGAGCCATAGTGACGCATAAGAAGAGCTTTTTATTGGGGAAGAGTCTCATATTGAAGTTTACTCGCATTTCGTTTAAAAAGCCGGCATGTTAGTGCTTATTAGCTACGTAAACAATAGTGATTGATGAATGATTGTAAACAACGGAAGGAAGGCAGGCTACCAGCCAGTAACTGGCAGCCTGTATGAGGTTATTTTGGTTAGAATGTCGCGCGGTAGCGAACACCGAACTCGCTGGCATCATTGCTCTTGATCACCAGGATATAGTCTCCAGTATTCAGGCGTGCATCATCATAACGCTCATCAAAGATGTTACGACCATACAAAGAAATATCCCAGTTGGTGTTGGCTGGTGCGTAAGAGATATCAAAGTTGACTGTGGTACGGTCATCGATTTGTGTCATGCGACGCGGATCTGAGCTTGGCTCACCGTACATGCTGTCGCGGTATGAGATATCGAAACGCGTGTTGACGGTTGCATTGTTGCTCAGTTCGAATTCATAAGACGGGCTGATAGAAGCGGTCCACTCAGGCGTGAGCGGGGCAACCGGCTTAATGCCGTTTTGCTCTTCCACATCCACATCCATGAAGCCGAAGCTTGAATGCAGGGTAAAGCGGTCTGTAACATAGTAGGTGCTTTCAAATTCGATACCGCGTGAAGTTTGCTCAACGATCAGGTTGTTTGTGTCGAATCCTGAGTCCGTTACCACGTTCACCTGGTATGGTAGGTCTTCATACTCTGTATTGAAAAACGCCACACTCATGCTGAAGTCGTCAGTCAATTGACCTTTAAAACCGGTTTCATAGTTGATGGCGCTGATGTTTTCACTTGCCATGAAAGCATTATTGGCACGTACAGCGGCAGCGGCATTCGGGTTGTCAAAACCGCCTTCGCCGAAGAATTGACCGATCAGGAAATACGGACGAGCAGGGTACTGACCAGACTGATAACCCGTTTGAACCGTACCGTACCAGTTCAGACCATTTTCAAAGGTATAGTTGGCAGCCGCTTCCCATGAAATTTCATCCCAGTCTTTGCTGGAAGAAATGGTGCCGACAGGGTCAAATACGTTAGTCGATGCTTCTTTTTCATCTTCTGTGTAACGTACACCACCGGTCAGACGCAGATCATCTGTCAGGTCATATCCCAGGTTGAAAAATACGGCGCGGCTGGTGGTTTCCTGATCCAACTCAAGTTTAGTTGGGCCACCGTCAAAGCTTGCTTCGTCTGAACTCTGGCGGTTGCTGCCCTCTTCGTTAAACCAGTACAGGCCAGTTACGAAATCCGCGCGACCCAGGTAGCCAGTTAGTTGCAGCTCAACAGACGTCTGATCAGCTTCACCACGTTCTGGATAGTGATCGAGCGCGATAGCTGTACCATCATCATCCAGGCCTGCTTTGTACTCAGAAGAGCGTTTGCTGAAGATAAACTTAGTGCCAAAATCGGCATTGATGTCGTATTCGGCAGTCAATGAGATACCGTTCGCTTTGTTTGAAACGGTTGCTGTTTCTATGCTGCTGGTTGCATTGTCATACGGGTCGGCAGCGACCATAGAGTTACGCAGGCCTGCTTTATATAGACGGCCTTCCGGCATTTCATCAATTAAAACTGTAAATGGGCGTGTACCACCTTCACCGTCATTGGCGTCAGCAGTCAGAACTAAACGCAGATCATCAGTGGGTGTGTATTTAACGGACACTCGACCGTGGAATTCCTGATTCTCACCCACATCGTATTCAGCATTTGGCAGGTTAGTAAATTCACCCAGTCCACCGCGGCGGTTAAAGCCCATATTAAAGTTGAACGCCAGCTCATCAGTTACAGCCTGGTTAGTGAACATGCTTGCTTTGATGCGGCCACGTGTGCCTGTCTCCGCGCTAACCTTAGTTACTGCTTGCTGGTCTGGCTGCTTAGTGATGATGTTAATGGCACCACCAATTGAGTTACGACCATATAAGGTACCCTGAGGGCCACGCAGCACTTCAATACGCTCGATATTAGCCAGGTTCCAGTTTTGACCTACCTGGCGACCTAAATAAACACCGTCTACATAGACACTGACACCTGGATCTGTGGTGATGAGGTGGTCTTGCAAGCCGATGCCACGAATAAATGGGTTTGCAGACGAGTTATGACCTGCAGAAAAGCCTGTGATATTCAAGTTTGGAACAAATTTGCCCACATCAGTGATGTCAGAGATACCTTGCGCATCCAGATCATCTCCTGAGAATGCACTCATAGCGATCGGTACTTCATAGATAACCTGTGAACGTTTGGTCGCGGTTACTGTGATGGCTTCGATTTTTGATTTCTCAGCTTGTGCTTCTTCTGCTAGAACTGGGGCAGAAGATAAGCCGGCCATTGCCAGTGCCATGGCGGTTGCGATCGGAGTAAGATTGCGTGCTGTGGTGCTCATGTATGTTCCTCAAGTTAGAAACGGTTAATTTTAAATCTCGTGTGTGGTGGTTTCTGCGAGGGAAGTCGCCAACCGGGTTGAATGGCTATCACTGAGCTGGCTTTTGACATTTATAAAATTGACGCGCACAAAAAAGCAATCACCATAAGGGGACTGCATAACTTTTATTAACAAGAATTTTAAAAATGAAAGGCCAGCAAAAGCTGCTATTCGGTTGGGCGTGCATTCTACAATGGAATGAAATAATTTTGCAATAAAACTTGGTTAAAAATTTTTATTTTGCTCGATTTTTGCATAGCATTGTCGGTGTATTCGGTAATTTTACATGAATGTACCTTTTTAGTAAAAACTCGCGACAGTTAGAGTTATTGTGCTGTAATTTGCAATTATGTACGCCTGCCCATTTTGATTTTCTTTTAAAACCTGTGCTAGCGTTGTAGTTTGGACCCGAAATAGGGTGTGACCGTCTCAGGTGCAGGAAGGAAGTATGGATTTTAAGAGTATCATGTGTGCACTATTAGTGGTGACAGTGTGGGGGGTTAACTTTTCAGTGATCAAACTGGGGCTGGAAGAGTTGCCACCTATTTTATTCTCCGGTTTGCGCTTTTGATTGTGGCCATTCCTGCCGTGTTTTTTATTTCCTTTCCAAAGACCTCTGTGTGGCATGTGCTTGGGGTGGGTTTGTTTCTCGGTGTCATCAAGTTTGGCTTAGTATTTGTTGCAATGGAAAATCATGCCTCAGCAGGCATTGCCTCTTTATTACTTCAGGCACAGGTGGTGTTTACGATTGTACTGAGCGCACTGGTACTGAAAGAGCAAGCTAGTCGGTTTCAGATTGTCGACGCCATCATTGCATGTACTGGGTTTGGGCTGTTCTTTATGAGTCAGACGGGGAGTGTGACTTTGCTGGGGATCGCGTTAATACTGTGTGCGGCTCTGAGTTGGGCGGTGTCAAATCTGATTATGAAGCAACTACAGCAAGTTAACTTGTTACATTTCATGGTCTGGGTCAGTGTGGTGGTCCCTTTACCTCTGTTTGCCTTGTCCTATTATCTGGAAAACGATACGCCGATAAGCCTTGTTCTAAATAGCAGTGGGCAGACCTGGCTGGCTTTACTTTATGTGGGGCCTGTTTCAACGCTGTTGGCATTTGCACTATGGAGCTGGTTGCTTGGCAGGCATCGCGCTGCTGCGGTCACCCCGTTTGCGTTGCTCATTCCTTTGGTCGGCATGGTGAGTGCCAGCGTGATCCTTAACGAGCAAGTCGACACATTAGAGTTGATTGGCGGTGCTGTGATCCTAAGTGGCCTGACATTTTCCGTTTTGGGTGAGCGGCTGTTTCAATTCTTTTCAAGCTCAGCGGTAGTAAAACGAAAAGTTAGCTAACAAATTTGCCGGAGCGGGTGCGGTTAAATTGACCAGTTGTCTTTGCCAATCCGAATATAGCGACCAGATGGACGAATTTTGTTCGTCCTGCAGCAATCAGCGCTAGACAATTGGTCTAAGTCCCTTGAGTATCCCTGCTCAATGTGAAAAAATTCGACACAATTAAAATCCAGTTAACTCACATACGAGGAACACACTATGCGCATTATTTTGCTAGGCGCGCCGGGTGCAGGTAAAGGCACTCAAGCTCAATTTCTAATGGAAAAGTACGGTATTCCACAAATTTCAACAGGCGATATGCTGCGCGCTGCGATCAGCGAAGGTACACCGCTGGGTCTGGAAGCCAAAAAAGTGATGGATGCAGGTCAGCTTGTATCTGATGACATCATCATTGGTCTGGTAAAAGAGCGCGTTGCAAAAGAAGATTGTGCGAATGGTTTCCTGCTAGATGGTTTCCCGCGTACTATCCCTCAGGCAGATGCGATGAAAGAAAATGGCATTGCTGTTGATCACGTTATCGAGTTCGACGTTGCTGATGAAATCATCGTAGAGCGTATGAGCGGTCGCCGCGTGCACCCAGCTTCTGGTCGTGTTTACCACGTTGTGTACAACCCGCCTAAAGTTGAAGGCAAAGACGATCAGACTGGTGAAGATCTGATCATTCGTGCTGATGACACAGAAGAAACAGTACGCAAGCGTCTTGGTATCTACCACGACCAGACTAAACCATTGGTAAGCTACTACCAGTCTGAAGCGGATGCAGGCAATACTCAGTACCACAAACTGGATGGTACTCAGGCTGTTGAAGCGGTAAGCCAGCAACTTGCTGAGCTATTAGGCTAAGCTAGCCTTTAGAGTAAATTAAAAAAGCCAGCTGAGATGCTGGCTTTTTTGTGCCTAATGTTCAGGCTTTTGCGACAATAATTGCCCTGAGCGGAGCCGGGTAACCCTCAATGGTCTTACTGGGGTCGTTTGGATCCAGGAAGTCGGCCAGCGATTCGGTTTGCATCCACTCGGTACGTCTTTGTTCATCCAGCGAGGTCACGTCTTTGTCAACCACCTGTATGTCTTTAAAGCCAACGCGTTGCAGCCATAGTGCAAGCGCATCACAGCTTGGTATGAACCATACATTACGCATTTTTGCGTAGCGATCTGTGGGCACCAGGACAGTGTTAACATCACCTTCGATGACCAGAGTTTCCAATACCAGTTCACCGCCCGGGCGCAACTGAGCTTTCAGCTGAGCCAGGAAGTCAATGGGGGAGCGGCGGTGATACAGAACACCCATTGAGAAGACCGTGTCAAAGGCTTTCAACTCGGGGAGCTGCTCCACTCCCAAAGGCAGCAGATGGACGTTGGGATCTGGATTAAAGTGTTTAACTGCCTGAAACTGACTCAAAAACAGATCTGAAGGATCAATGCCCACCACAAACTCAGCCCCTGCACCGCGCATTCGCCACAGGTGATAACCAGAGCCACAGCCGATATCTAACACATTGCGGCCATGTAAATCGCTGATATGAGGCAATAAGCGATCCCATTTCCAGTCGCTGCGCCATTCGGTGTTTATGTCGATACCATGAACATGAAAAGGGCCCTTGCGCCATGGCATCATGCGTTTGAACAGATGTGTCAGCTGCTTTTGGTGCCCGTCAGAAATGGGGGCTTGGCGCGTAAAAGAAACTTTGCTCTGAATATCAACCTGATCAGCAGGTAAATCAGGCAGGTTTTTTAATACTTTTTCCCATTGTGGCCAGTCGCCATGCTGCGCTTCTTTTTGCCAATGAGACAGTTGCGCTGGCAGTGTTTCCAGCCAATGGCTGAGTGGGCTTTTTGCAATGGCGGCGTAAAAATCGGTAAACCAGGAATTCATAGTCTTTCTCTTATTTAATCGCAATCATGGAGCAGAAGTTAAAGCACTGATACCACACCTGGGTGTGAGTAAACCCAATCTCCTCGAGGCGATTTCTGTGGGCACTCAGGCTGTCAGTACGCATTACGTTTTCAATGGCAGTGCGTTTTTGGCTGATCTCGAGCTCTGAATAGCCATTGTGTCGCTTGAAGTCATGGTGAAGATCAATTAACAGATTGTCTTTGATATCATTTTCGCCTTTAATTTTCTCAGAGAGCAACAATACACCGCCAGGCTTAAGTCCCTGGTATATCTTTTCCAGTACCGTGGCTCTTTGTTCCTGAGGAATGAACTGTAAAGTAAAGTTCATAGCAACGACGCTGGCGTTGTCGATCGCTAATTCGTTGATGTCGCCCAGCTGCACATCTACCGGGACATCGGACTTAAAGCCCTTAAGATGCATCTGACAGCGCTCAACCATAGGTAAAGAGTTGTCTACTGCGATAATGCGGCAATTCTCTTTGTCGATATTACGGCGCATACTTAGGGTTACAGCGCCCAGTGAGCAGCCCAAATCATACAGGTTAGAGTTACTCTGAGCATACTGTCCTGCCAGTTTGCCCATGGTACTGACTATGGTGGCATAACCCGGCACTGAGCGCTGGATCATGTCCGGAAATACTTCTACTACGTTTGCGTCGAAGGTGAAGTCTCTGACTTCTTGCTCTGTGGCATATATACTGTCTTTGCCCGTCACACTGCTAGTCCAATTTGTCTTAGAAAAAAATAATCATGCTATTTTAGCATTTTATACTAGATAGTCAGTGATAAATTGAGTAGCTTGGCTAGTATTAACAATAAGAAGTAAGTTAGAGAACCAACATGGCGAAAAATAAAGTGATCAGCACAGAAGATATCCTATCCACACTTTGCAACTCAGTGACTGAGGTTTTGTCCTCGGCCAGTGGCAATCAGATTGCCTATTCGGCAATGGTACAGAAGATCACCCGTACCTGTATGCGTCCAGATATTGGTTGTTTTGTCTTGTTTGATGGCGGTTTTACTGGTCTGGTTGTGACCAACTTTACTGCTCAGGCTGCAATGGAAGTGTATCAGGATTACATGCGTTCAATGGGTATGCCGGAGAGTGAAATCGCACAAAGTCATTTATCAGACGACGTATCCAACGTGATGGGGGAACTGATGAACCAGATCGTTGGTGACTTCACCAGCAAAGTGCGTGAGCAACTTCATACCTCTATCACACAGAACCAGCCTAAAATGATGGCGATCAATAAGCAGGTTCAGATATCGGTTGATACGACCATGGACAGGCCACAGGCACGCCGCGTGACCTTCACCACACAGGGCCAGAATATTTTCTACCTGGAGCTGGCAATGGACAAGACTGAGTTTATCAAGCTACACGATTACGATATCACAGAAGCCGTAGACCCAGATGATATCATCGCCAGCCAGAGATCGAAAAAGGCAGAACCTGCGAAAAAAGCTGAGTCGCCAGCAGAAGATGTGGCAGACGACGACTTTATGGCAGACCTTGGATTATAACGAGTAACACCTAGCCTTCTCTGGGCAACATGCCTCCTTTAATCTACCGCAGCGCTGCCTGAAAAGGCCTGCTGCGGCACATAAGGCTCAAGTAAAGAGTGAGCTTTTTCAAACTCATACTGAGTGATCAGCGTTTTTAACTCATCTAATACATCGGCAGGCAGCGGTGCGTTGGCGTGCAGTGATGCGACTAATTCAGTGGCATATGAGTCGTACTCTCTCAGCGCCTTAGTAAGCGCGATCAAAGGTGCTTCAGACGGTTCTGGGTGAGTGTCTGAGGTACTGTTCGCAGCTGCGTTTTGAACGTGTGTTATGTCAGATTCAATATGATGTGTAACCTGGGCATGACAGTCTCTGATGTAATCCAGCAAGTTGTCTATCTGTGTCCCGTCTAAACGAGCGTTCTTAAGCTGAGATTCTAATTCAGCGCATTGACCAGTCAGATAGGTCATTGATAAGTTTGCACTCGCGCCTTTCAGCGCGTGAAGTATATGTTCTGCAAGTTCAGTGTTACCTATGGTGATGGCTTGCTTAAGGTTGATCAGCTCTTCTATCTGTTGTTTAACAAACTTCTCAAGCAGTGAGAAGTACACCTCCCGGTTGCCAGCTGCCCGGTTAATACCGGCTTCAATATCTATCCCGTCAAACGTACTTGCCTCGATTTCTGTATTCTGTTCTGTGGCATCCTGACGTTCTGCCGGGACTGGTATCGGGTTAACGTCATCTCGCTCCTGTTGCCGGGTATGGGCCAGAATGGTCGCAACCATATTCTCCACATCGATTGGTTTTGCAATGTGACCCACCATCCCCGCGTCCAGACAAGTCTGAATATCATCTTGCATGGCGTTGGCCGTCATGGCCAGAATGGGCGGGTGAACTGTATTGGTAAGTTGACCGATTGCACGTGTTGCCTGGAGTCCATCCATAACCGGCATCTGCATGTCCATCAGCACAATATCAAATGTGGTACTCTGTACTGCATTAAGCGCCTCCTGACCATTGTTGGCAACCGCCACGGTTGCACCATGGAAAGATAAGATCTCAACCGCAATTTCCTGATTGACAGGCTGATCTTCGGCTACCAAGATGGTTAATCCGGATAGCCTGCTATCCTGGGCTGGACAACTCGTATTGAGCTGCTGT
This sequence comes from Pseudoalteromonas rubra, assembly GCF_000238295.3. Taxonomy (NCBI): domain Bacteria; kingdom Pseudomonadati; phylum Pseudomonadota; class Gammaproteobacteria; order Alteromonadales; family Pseudoalteromonadaceae; genus Pseudoalteromonas; species Pseudoalteromonas rubra. Next base: position 41,143 of record NZ_AHCD03000032.1, on the reverse strand, counting down.
GGTTGAGGCGCCAGGCAGGCTTGTAAGCAATCGAATACGCTGGATGGGTTAATGGGTTTCAACAGAATGCTGGAGATAATGTGCTTTTGTTCGTCCTTCAGCCCAAGCTCTCGTCCATAGGCGGTGACCAGGGCATATTGACTTGCCGGAGACTGGGCATGTAACTCCATAATGGTATCAATGCCGTCTTTTTGCGGCATGTGCCAGTCAATAAACGCAATATCAAAGTGCGGCTGTTGATTCCGTACGTACTCGATACAGGCGTCACCGGAAGAGAACAGTTTAGAAGCGATACCAAACTTTTTCAGCATTGCAGCCATCACTTCGCGTGCCAGGGCATTATCGTCTACTACCAGCGCCATTTTATTTTTGAAGTGTTCAGCAGGCTGACTCAAAAGACGGGTAGGGGTCGCGAAGGGCAACGGCAAGGTAAAGTAGAACGTAGACCCTCTACCCAGTTCGCTCTCGACAAAAATTTCGCCACCCATTAGTTTCACCAGATGTTGTGAAATCGTCAGCCCCAGGCCCGTGCCGCCGTATTTGCGCGTAATGGAGGTATCAGCCTGCGCAAATGATTGAAATAACCGGGTTTGTTGCTCCTGGCTTAATCCTATTCCGGTATCAATGACACTGAAAAGCAGCCGGGCACTTTGTTCATCCTGACTCTGATAGCTAATGTTGACGGTAACATGGCCTTGCTCCGTGAACTTCACAGCATTACCAGCCAGATTGATCAGCACCTGACTGATACGCAGAGGGTCGCCGATATAGTCATTGCTCACATCCGGATGAACATCAAAAATCAACTCAAGTTGCTTTTCATCTGCCTTTAACCCGACTATTGTTGCTACATTATCCAGCACCTTATCAAGTTGAAAGTGGGTGGATTCAATTTCGACTTTACCCGCCTCTATTTTCGAGAAATCCAGAATGTCATTCAGGAGTTTAAGCAGCTGCTTAGCTGCATTGTCAATTTTTTCAACATAACTGCGCTGTTTGATATCAAGTTGTGTATTCAGCGCCAGATGCGCCATACCTATAATGGCGTTCATGGGAGAGCGAATTTCGTGGCTCATATTGGCAAGAAACTCACTTTTTACTTTGGCATTTTTGTCAGCAAGCTCTTTGGCTGCCAGCATGTTGCGCTCCAGCTCATTGCGCTCAGTCATGTCTAAAAAGGTGCCCACCACACCGCCGACTTCTTTATACCCATCAAAGAAGGGCGCTTCATGAACGATGAGTTCACGTGATTCCTGCTGACCATTTTCCAGTGTAAGCTCAAACTGATGTTGTGCCTGCTGCTCTATTGTGAAACGCGACTTTTGCTCCAGATAACCTGTGGTGTAGACGTCGAACACGTCCTGCATGCGCATACCAGTCACTTCGGCTTCAAATAGATCCAGAAAATCCAGAAATGCCCGGTTAACACCCAAAAAGGTGCCATGGATATCCCGATAATAAGTGGGGTTGGGAATGGCATTCAGAATGTGCAGCATCATTTCAAGATGCTGTGATAGGGCTGTTTCAGCCGCGAGCTGTTGTTGCGCATTCTCACAAAGCTGTATCTGGATAGCGAGGTCTTCGCACAGCTGCTGAATGCTGCCTTGTTGCTCAAAGTCGAAGTGTTCAACACTGGCAATATACAATGCGCCTCTGAGCTGATTGTTGACCAGCAGGGGATACAGTGCCGCGCTTTTTATTGAAATGACGACAGCGCCAGCTTTTACTTCAAAGGCAGCATTGCCTGCATCCAGACTCTGGCGTGTTAATGTCCGGCATAATTGCGTGTATTGGATACCTAAGTTATCTAAACAGGGCGGGCAACCAATGGTTTGTATTGGTATCAGTGTATTTTCATCAGTATTGCAAATTGCCACACTGGGGGCGGCATAATGGGTGGCGAAAAATTCCAGAGCAAAGCGCCGTAGCTCATCCGGATCACGGCTATGTCTGATCCCCTGATTAAACATTTCCCGTAATTTAGCGATTTCGATTCGATTGTGAAGTTTGTCATGCATCTGGCCAACGACATTTGCCAGTCCACTGAGCTCAGCTCCAAGTTGTTCAGGGAGTTGTAACTGTGCGTTGCCCGTTTGGTTGGCATTGTGTAATGCCTGATATAGCCTTTGCAGCGGATTGAATAATCCGAAATTGCTCCACCAGGCTGCCAATAGCGTGGCTGCGCTAAGCAGTACAACGCCCCATACAATGAGTGTCTTGAGCTGCACAAAAATATGCTCTTTGTCAGCACGCAATTGTTGGCCTTGCTGCATGAATAGCCCATTTAATTGCGTTAGTTCGGCCGTTAGATGTTGTAGTTCTGCGTGATAATTCGCCAAGTTAAATGCTGAAACGACATCCCCTGGTTGACTGAGCTCAGCATAAGTCTGAACAAAAAGTTGTCTGAGATCACTATGCAAGGTTGCAAGCTGAGCTGCTGAGGATTCAACAGGCAAAGTGGAGATAGCCTGGAACAGGCTGACTGGTTGTTGATTTGCCTGTTTGAAAGCAGCAAAACCCAGTTTACCATTGATGACAGGTAGCTCTGACGTACTGAATATGGCCAGTTTTTCGAGTTGACCGGGCTGCGACTTATTCAGGTATAGTGCAAGCTGTATAGTGTGGTTTTGCGCATGCGCTGTGAGGCTGGATGAGACAGTGCTGAGGGTCGTAATGTTGTCGAGCTTTTTATTAATGGGCGCTATTTTGGCAAAATTAAGAAGGAGTAATAAGGCTGCAATAATCAACAACGACAGTATCACCGAATAAACGATATTTACTCTGAATCTTACACCCATATATGCGCCACACCGTTGAGTTTACTAACATAGTAACCATAGTCGCGTGCGGGCATTTCTCAAGCTATGCTTACTGAAAGTGTGCAAAGCAATGAGGAGAATAAAGGAATGGCCGACATTTTGGTGGTTGATGATGTTGCTGAAAACCTGCATATGCTGCAATTGATCCTACGTCAGCAAGGACATACAGTACTGGCGGCAATAAATGCTGAGATAGCCTTAAACATTATTAAGCGAAAACCACCTGAACTGGTGATCACGGATATAAAAATGCCAGGGACTTCGGGCATTGAACTATGTAAGATACTGAAAACGGAAAAACACACCAGTCATATCCCGGTGATTTTTGTTAGCGTCCACAGCGACACCGACTGGATAGTCGAGGCACTTCACGCGGGCGGCAACGATTATATCACCAAGCCTTTTATTCCAGCGGAAATCCTCGCCAGGGTTGATACCCAAATAAAATTACTGGATGCACAAAAAAGTGCGGTTAAACAGCAGCTTTCTCAGGTCATGAACGAAATGGTCATAGGCGTTGCCCATGAAATAAATACGCCACTGGGCACGGCCATTACCGCGGTGAGCCATTGTTCCGATACGGTGCATAAGCTCATATTAGATTTGCAAGCAAACAGGGCCGACCCGGATGTATTTGTAGATAAGCTGACGCAGTGTGATACCAGCCTGGCGTTAAGTCAGAAAAACCTGACTCGGGTGGCAAAATTTGTCTCTATGGTGAAGCAGATTGCCCGGGTAGAGTGCCCGGTGTCACCCACTCGAGTGAGTCTGGCCGACCTTGCCAATAAAGTGCATAGCGCCTGGTCGGACAAACCCGTCAATGTGCATGTTGCCGTCAATCAGGATCAGGTTGCTATGTTTGATGGGGGGTTAGTGGCATCGGTATTAGATACCTTGATTGCCAATTCTCTGTCTCATGGTCGCCAGGAGGGGGCGCTTCAGGTGAATATCGTGATCTCAATAGAGGATGGGTTACTGGGTATCAGTTGTTCAGATAATGGTTTAGGGCTGGATGGAATTTCAGAAGAAGACATGCTCAAACCATTTGTAACGACAAAAAGAGGCAACACTGGTCATGTGGGACTGAGTGCCTCGGTGGCGGCGAATTTGATCGTTAATGCTTTGGATGGCACATACAGTGTGCGCAATCATCAGGATGGTCTGGAGTGGCAAATATCTTTACCTGTGGATGCAGTTTGATCTGAGTCAATCAGGGAGATTATTGATGGAGTGGGCGGACATAAGTCCTTATCTGCGGCGGTGTATTTCTCTAAGCTCGCGAGCAAGATTTTATCTTAATTCAAAAAGTTAATTTTCAATGTTCGAGTTGCAGTTAATTTTTTGAATTTAAGTCACGTTAATATATCGGTGGAACCATTATGCAACAGCTACCTACAGTTGACTATCAAGCGCCTGACGCGGCGAAACAATTTGTTGAATCTCTGCGCTCTACAGGCTTTGGTGTACTAAAGAACCACCCAATTCCTCAGGAACTGGTTGAGTCTATCTATAAAAACTGGCAAGAATTCTTTAACTCAGAAGAAAAGCATGCGTTTTTATTCAATAAAGAAACACAAGACGGTTACTTTCCGCCTGATGTATCTGAAGTTGCAAAGGGCTTCACAATTAAAGATATTAAAGAGTACTTCCACGTGTATCCAAAAGGCCGTGTACCAGCACAGTTGGATGCAGAAATTCGTGAGTACTACCGTCTGGCAAATGAGTTTGCGGCGCAGCTACTAAGCTGGGTTCAGGCCGAAGCGCCTGAGGATGTGCGTGCTAAGTTCTCGATTGATCTAAAAGACATGATCAAAGAGTCTGAGCAAACGCTACTGCGTGTTTTACACTATCCGCCGATGACAGGTGACGAAGAACCAGGTGCTATCCGTGCAGCAGCGCATGGTGATATCAACCTGCTGACGGTATTGCCAGCGGCAAATGAGCCTGGCCTGCAAGTACAAAGACAAGATGGCAGCTGGCTGGACGTGCCGTGCGATTTTGGCAACCTGATCATTAACATTGGTGACATGTTGCAAGAAGCGTCTGGCGGTTACTTCCCGTCTACTATTCACCGTGTGATCAACCCAACAGGTAAAGCCAGTGATAAGTCGCGCATCTCGTTGCCACTGTTCCTGCACCCGCGTCCGGACGTGGTTTTGTCTGAGCGTTATACAGCAGATAGCTATCTGCAAGAGCGCCTTCAGGAGCTGGGTGTAAAATAACCCTAATCAGCTTATCTGAGTGAGTGTATCACCGACAAGTATGAGCAGAGCCTGACAGGCATATCAAACGGCGCGAAAGCGCCGTTTTGCGTTTCGAAATATACTTATGTACTAATCTGCATTAACCGGTACTCAGAAACAGAGAGCCGGTGTTTCGCCAACTGTGTTAAAATTTCTCATGGTGCTTGTCATGATTTCACCGTGTTGGAATTGACGGCTCCATTCATTGAACAGGTATTAAATCAAGCTGGTGTCCTGTTCCTGAATATGCCGGATTTTGTCGTAGAAAAAGGACAATATTCAGTTCCTTGCAAAAATTTTTCTGACAATTAAGCAAAAGTATGCAATATTAAAATTTTTCACACTGCGAAAAAATAATAAAAAACTTAATGACAACGCTGTCATTTGTTGTGTAACATCAAATCAACATGACTGAATACCGGTTGCCTTTGAATGAGGAGGCACCAATCACAACTTTTAGGGGTCGCTACATGATGGCTAAACAGGTTGAACATGACCAGTTATATATAGGTATCGATGGTGGAGGAACGAAATGTCGTGCCACCATATACTCTGCAATACATGGCGTACTAGGCACTGGTCTTGGCGGTCCTGCGAACCCGCTGCACGGATTTGAAAGAACCTTAGAGTCAATCATGGTTTCTACTCAACTGGCGCTACAGGACGCAGGACTAAGAGTAGAGCAGGTACATGAACTCAATGCGGGTTTAGGCCTTGCAGGCGTTAACTTACCTAGCTTATATGACAAAATTATGCGCTGGGATCACCCGTTTAAACAGATGTTTCTGACCACCGACTTACATACCGCGTGTATTGGTGCCCATGAAGGTGAAGATGGTGCTGTGATTATCACTGGCACTGGTTCTTGTGGCTTTGTGCTGGTGGATGGTAAAAGCGCCAATTATGGCGGACATGGCTTTGCTCAGGGAGACATTGGTAGTGGTTCCTGGATGGGACTGGAAGCGGTTAAGGCCGTATTGCTGGACTTAGACGGGTTAGGACCAAACACTGCGTTGTCACAGGTTTTCTTACAGCATTTTAATACCAATACCGCGATGGGCATTGCTGAGCAAATGGCAGGGCAGCCATCCAGCAGTTACGCCAAACTGGCGCGCTATGTATTGGATGCAGCGAAAAGCGGAGACTCGCTGGCACTGGAGATTGTTAAAACCGGCGCTGATTATGTCAGTCGCCTTGCACGCAAACTCCTGGAGAACAACCCGCCCAGATTATCAATGATTGGTGGTTTATCTGAGCCGCTTAGTCAGTGGCTAGACCCGGAAGTGGCAAATCAAGTAGAGCTGCCAAAGCAGCCGCCTGAAATGGGCGCTATTTACTTCGCCATGCAAAGCATTCAACGTCAATCGGAGCACTTGGTATAAAGTATGAACAGATTTTTGGCCAGCCGTTTGTTTGACGGCACACAATTTAAAAATGATGTTGAGTTTGTTGTCGACAATGGCAAACTTCGAATTGAGTCGCATCCGCCGGGGAGTGACGTGACGCGACTTGAAGGCATTACCGCACCAGGTTTTATCGACGTTCAGGTCAATGGCGGTGGTGGTGGCTTTCTAAATGCTGACCCGACGTTGTCGTGTTTGACGACCATAGTCACAGCACATGCTCAGTTTGGTTCAACCGCTTTAATGCCAACGTTGATCACCGATCAGATTGCCGTGATGGAGCAAGCAGCAGATGCGATTGCTGAGGCCATTGCCCGTAAAGAACCGGGTGTTGCCGGCGTACACTTTGAAGGTCCACATCTGTCGCATCCAAAGAAGGGAACACACAGCGAGCAGTTTATTCGTCCTATCTCTGAGCGTGAATTTGCCATTTATGCCCGTCAAGACTTAGGGATCAAAATGGTCACTTTGGCACCCGAAACCGTGCCTCTGAGTGACATCAAACGTCTGGTTGAGCTGGGCGTGAAAGTATCGATCGGTCATTCAAATGCTGACTTTGAAACCACAATGGCAGCACTGGAAGCCGGGGCTGATGGCTTCACTCATTTGTTTAATGCCATGTCGGCATATACCTCACGTGAACCTGGTGTCGTAGGTGCGGCATTGTGGGAAGACAACGCCTGGTGTGGCCTGATCGTGGATGGACATCATGTGCATCCTGCATCGGCAAAGCTGGCGATCCGTAGCAAACAACGCGGTAAGATCATGCTGGTAACGGATGCCATGCCTCCAGTGGGTACGGATGATCAGGAGTTCGACTTTTTTGATGGTCGTAAGGTGATCCGCACGGGTGACAGATTAAATTCGACCACAGGCGAATTAGCAGGCAGTGTCTTGGACATGGCCAGTGCGGTGCGCAATAGTGTTAATACGCTAGACGTTACCTTGTCAGAAGCGCTGCGTATGGCTTCTTTGTACCCGGCACAGTATTTAGGTTTGGCAACGAAAGGGCGCCTTATTGATGACGCCGATGCCGACTTTGTTGTGCTCGATGATGATCTTCATGTGTTGCAGACTTTTATTAACGGGCAACGCGTATAATTTTCCCTGGGTAAAAAACCCCGCTGCAGTTTAGCGGGGATTTTTTGTTTGTGTAGGTAGTAACTATGTCAAATAATAAGAAAAGACTGGCATCACTTGATGCTCTGCGCGGTATGGATATGTTCTGGATCCTCGGTGGTCAGTCCATATTTGCCGCATTGTTTGTGTTAACCGGCTGGCAGGGGTGGAAGATATTTGAAGCTCAAACGCTCCACAGTGCCTGGCATGGTTTTACCTTTTACGACCTGATCTTTCCTTTGTTTATCTTTTTGTCAGGTGTGGCAATGGGGCTCAGACCCAAGCGCATTGACCACCTGCCAATGGCTGAGCGCAAACCCATTTACATAAAAGCGATTAAGCGACTTGGCTTACTGTGTCTGTTTGGGGTGCTATATAATCATGGCTGGGGAACCGGTATACCTGCCGATTTCGGTGAGATCCGTTATGCCAGTGTGCTCGGACGGATCGCGATTGCCTGGTTTTTCTGTGCCATGCTGGTATGGCATTGCAGTCTGAAGACCACCGCGTTGACCGGTGTGGGCATTTTGCTGGCCTACTGGTTGCTACTTTGCTTTATTCCGGTACCTGGTGGTAGTGCCGGTGAACTCACACCGGCAGGCAGCTGGAATGCCTGGGTTGATCAGGCATTGCTACCCGGGATTACCTATCAAAACCGTCCGGTTGATCCGGAAGGGATTTTGTCCAGCTTTCCTGCCATTGTTAATGCGATAGCGGGTGTGTTTGCAGGCCAGCTGATAGCTCAGTCAGATAAACTCGGGCAGTGGCAGGTAGCAGGGCGTTTGTTTGCCGCAGGTATTGTTAGCCTGGCGTTAGGCTGGCTGTGGGATTTACAATTTCCTGTTAACAAAGAGCTATGGACGAGTTCTTTTGTGCTGGTTACGGTGGGCTGGAGCGCGATTTTTCTTGCCGTTTTCTTTACGCTGGTAGACATACTCAATGGCCAAAAACTGGCTTATCCATTCGTGATTATCGGTGCCAACTCTATCATTATTTATCTGGCGTCGAGTCTGGTCGACTGGGCCTTTATTAGCCGCAGTGTATTTGGCGGTATCATCAATGCTGTCCCTGCGCACTGGCAGGCATTGATCAGTGTATGTGCTCTGCTGGCGGTTCAGCTTCTGGTATTACACTGGATGTACAAGCGTAAGATCATTGTTAGTGTGTAATAACGCAAAACATACTAACTCCGATATTTAGTTAGCAAACTCAAAATGGCCCGTTGTAAGGGCCATTTTTATTTGGCTATAAAAAAAGTACATTTTTTTATCACTTTTACTTTACAAGCGCGCTTTTTTCTCTAATAATGACAGCGTTGTCATAATGGTAATAACCTAAACAGTGTATCCCAGTTAGGTTTTGATCTGACCTTGTTTTGATTGCACGCAAAGCAAGGTTCAGATCCCATTTTTCCTGTTTGTTCACAACCTTGAGCCTTACATTATGCAAATAGTAATTCTAAAAAACGCAGCAGAAGTTGCGGCATATGGTGCCGATATTTTCACTCAACAGTTAGCACGTAACGCAGGCTCTGTACTGGGACTTGCCACAGGGTCAACGCCCGTTGCTTTGTATCAGGAACTTATCCGTCGTAACGAAGCGGGCTCGGTGAGCTTCAGCAAAGCAAAAACGTTTAATCTGGATGAATACCTTGGATTGGATGGCGAGCACCCGCAAAGCTACCGCTATTTTATGAATGAACAGCTGTTCAATCACGTAGACATTAACAAAGATAATACGCATGTTCCGCCGGGTGATGCTAAAAACCCAATTGAAGCGTGTAAAGAGTATGAAGCACAGATCAGCGCAGCGGGCGGTATTGACGTGCAGCTCTTGGGAATAGGCCGTAATGGTCATATCGGTTTCAATGAACCTTCTTCAGGTCTGACGTCACGTACTCGGGTAAAAACCCTGACCAAGGCAACCATCGACGATAACGCTCGTTTCTTTGCGGCCGACGAATACCAGCCTCATTTATCGATCACTATGGGGATCGGGACTATCCTGGATGCACGTAAAGTTGTGTTGCTTGCGACTGGCGAAAACAAAGCGGATGCTGTGCACGCCATGATAGAAGGGCCGTTAACTGCAGCGTGTCCTGCATCGGCACTGCAAATGCACCGTCATGCCGTGATTGTGTTAGATGAAGGCGCAGCCAGCAAACTAAAAGACATCGAATTCTACAAGCACATTGAAGCTGAAAACCAAAAGCTTCAGGAATATCTTGCCTCTCTGTAGTGTGATTTCACACTGTAGTTCAAGCCCGTAAGGGCTTTTTTTTTGCCGCAAAGCTATTGGCATTCGGCCCAGCTATGTTAGCGTGTCGTCAAAGAACAAGAAAAGGATGAACGTCGTGCTGCACTACACGCAAATGAACCTGGATCGGGCCTCGGCTGAACGTAAAGACCCCAACTGGTTGTTGGGCCAATATGGTGAGAAAAGTCGCTGGTTATTGGTGTGGAATAATAAGAATCTGATTGTGAGTGACAGGCGTGAATTGGCGCTGTTATCTCAGTCGCAGATTGCCACACTCGACCGTGCAGAAGCGGTTTTTTTAGGTATTGACGATACCCATAGTTATTTTGCGCTCGATGTGAGTGAGGTTGAGCAAGAGTTGCTTCAGGGCTGCATTGATGTCAGTTTTGAAGAACATGCCGATAATCAGGATTTCCATTTCGAAGACATGCGGACCATAGGTCCAAAGCTGGATGTTGAGCTGGCCTCTGTGGGCGTGTTGGCGCGAGGGTTATGTTACTGGCATAAAACGCACCGCTTTTGTGGCCGCTGTGGCAGTCCAAATCGTTCTGTTGAAGCCGGACATGCACGCTTGTGTAACGATCCTGAATGTCGCCATATGACGTTTCCGCGTACCGATCCTGCCGTGATTATGCTGGTCTCGCATACCTTCCCCGATGGGGTTGAGCGTTGTTTGCTTGGTCGTCAGGCGCAGTGGCCAGAAGGCGTGTATTCAACCCTGGCTGGGTTTGTTGACCCGGGTGAAACGCTTGAGCGAGCCGTGATCCGTGAAGTGAAAGAGGAAGCGGGGGTTGATGTTGATGAGGTACGCTACCTGGCTTCGCAGCCCTGGCCATTTCCGTCGTCTATTATGCTAGGCTTTATTGCAACAGCAAAAAGCACCGAAATCTTTGTTGAACAGGATGAACTGGAGCAGGCACACTGGTTTTCCCGGGAAGATCTCGACGGTTTTGCCGAGTGGGGAGACGATGCGCCGGGATACAAACTTACCCGAAAAGACTCTATCTCCCGATATCTGATTGAATACTGGCGTCAGCAATGATGCACCTAGTCCAAAATTGAGCACTTTATGAAGAAGAATACCAAACTGGTGGCTGTAGGCCGCAAATCCCAGTACACCAAAGGCGTTGTTAACCCGGTTGTACAAAGGGCGTCAACCGTCGTTTTTGATTCCGTTGCTGATATGCAGGAAGCCATTTCGGAGCGCGGCAAACGAACCTTATTTTACGGGCGTCGAGGTACCAATACCCATTTTGCACTGCAAGACGCCATTATGGAGCTGGAAAATGGCGCGGGTTGTGCGCTGTATCCGTCAGGCGCTGCGGCAATTTCACAAGCTTTGTTGTCATTTTTGAAAACCGGTGACCATCTGTTAATGGTGGACACTGCGTATGAGCCCACACGCGATTTTTGTGACAAGATCCTTTCCGGGCTTGGCATCACAACAACGTATTATGATCCATTGATTGGCGCAGATATCGAGTCTCTGATCCAGGACAACACCAAAGTCCTGTTCCTGGAATCTCCGGGCTCTATCACGATGGAAGTGCAAGACGTGCCCAGCCTGGTTAAAGTGGCCAAGGCAAAGGGCCTCATTACTATGCTGGATAACACCTATGGTAATGGCTGGCATTATCGCCCGCTTGAGCATGGGGTCGATATCAGTATTCAGGCTGCCACCAAGTATATTGTTGGTCATTCTGATGTCATGATGGGCGTGGCTGTTGCCAACGAAACCCTGTGGCCAACACTACGCGAAAATTCCTATTTGCTGGGGCAGTGTACCTCGGCAGACGATGCATATCTGGCATTACGCGGCTTGCGTACTATGCCGGTGCGTTTACAGCAGCATGAGAAGTCCGCATTGCAGGTTGCCAACTGGCTGGCGGGCCACCCGCTGGTTGATCACGTGCGTCACCCTGCCTTAAAAAGTTGTCCCGGACATGAGTTTTTTAAACGCGACTTTAGCGGCAGTAATGGGTTGTTCTCTGTTGTCATGAAACAGGGACATCGTAAAGCCATTAACCGTTTCCTGGATAGTCTGCATCACTTTAAAATGGGCTTTTCCTGGGGCGGCTTTGAGAGCCTGGTTACGGCTAACGCTAGCATGGCGCCGCTGCGCAGCACCACTGGCTGGCAGCATGGCCCGGTGATCCGTCTACATATCGGTCTGGAAGATGTGGAAGACCTGATTGCTGATCTGGAGCAAGCGCTTAAGGTTTATCAGGAAAGCTTGTAACGGAAGAGGGCGGTGATAAATCACCGCCTTTTTAACAGGCTAGCTTAGAGGCTCTGAGCGTAGTGGTAGAGCGCTTTGAGTACTGCCAAATTTTTTTCATTCCCTTCATGTTCGTACACCAGGTTTTCCAGCGTGATCATAAAGTCCTGAGCATTAATAGACGGATTATCTTCGCCGTGCATCAGTTTGTTCTGACAGTATTTTCGCCACTGGTCTAATTCGTTTTCAGAGAGACTCTCCGGCCAGTTTCTGGCGCGATAACGGAACAGCAGGGTGTGGAACTTAGGATCTTCAAATTCCAGCGCCAGCGACCCTAATTCATGAGGCGGTGCACTGCGCACAATGGCCAGCTTGGCTTTGTCTGCTTTACTGATAAAGCCGTTGTACAGCTGATAGTCGGGGTTGGTGGTGTCGCTAAAGTCACCCTGATCGTTAAACACTTCAGCCACCTTGTTGCGTAGTTCAGGGTTTGATTTCAGCACTTTTAGATTTTCCAGGCACTGTTCGCGGTCAATGCCCAGGCGTGCTGCGTTTTCCGGCAACAGCGTTTTAGCCGGAGCTAATATCGGACATTTGTTCAGGTGAACCAGCTTCAGACCAACCGGCAGCTCATCTTCGCCTAAGTCACTGTGCTTGGTATATAAGCGCGCCCGCAATTCTTCTACCGACAGGTCCAGCAGAACCTGCGGATCGTTGGTCAGGTTAAAACACACGACGGCATTTTTATTGACCGGATGAAAGCTCATGGGGGCAATCCAGCTGGTGCAACCCTGAGTGGCCGGAATGCGTGAAGACGTATGTACCAGCGGCTGCATATTAAACACATCAATCAGATCGGCCAGTGCTTTTTTGCCACGCAGTGAGAAGAAAAACTGATACAGCTTTGGCTGTTTTTCTTTGATCAATTTTGCCAACGCGATGGTTGCGGTGACATCACTCAGTGCATCGTGCGCATCAGCGTGTTCAATGCCATTGGCTTTGGTGAGATCTTCCAGACGAAAGCTTGGCGTGCCATCGTCTTTTTTTGGCCACACAATGCCTTCAGGGCGCAGTGCATAACAAGCGCGCACCAAATCTATGATATCCCAGCGGCTGTTTCCATTTTGCCACTCGCGCTCATAAGGGTCATAAAAGTTACGATACAGGCTGTAACGGGTCACCTCATCATCAAACCGAATGCTGTTGTACCCAGCGACACAGGTATTGGGCTTACTGAATTCGGCGTGAATTTTTGCCATAAACTCACTTTCCGGTAAACCATGCTTAAGCGCATGTTGCGGCGTGATCCCGGTCACCAGACACGCCTCCGGCTGAGGCAAATAATCCGCCGCCGGGCGACAGTATTCAATCAGTGGCTCACCAATGATATTCAAGTCCAGGTCAGTGCGGATCCCGGCAAACTGACTCGGCCGGTCTTTTTGCGGGCTGGCACCCCAGGTTTCATAATCGTGCCAGTAAATTGTCGGGATATTATCAGTCAATTCTTGTGTCGCCATCAGGCTATAAATCCTATCTTAATCAACCTGTTATTCTTATTAAGCTCAGCAGGCTGCTATTCAGAGTTTGCAGTTTTTAAACCCAAGTGTGTATATCACTGTGTATACCGCACTCAATCCGTGTGTATACAACTGCTCATTCCGCCAGGGCCCAATACAAACTCAAAAGTCTGGAAATCTAAGTCGTTGCGTCATTGTCTCATAGTGATGGGATGGGAGTAAACGGAAGAGGCCGGGTGCGGGTTTGAATGCTGAGATATCCAAAGTTTCATGCCTGCTGTAGCTCCCCCATAAACTGCAACATCTTTGTTCAACGCCTAGATAAGAGTAGGAAAAAGCAGAGCCAGTAAATGGGGGAGTTACAAACGCAATAACCTATCTAAGCAGCAGGTTTTGAACGTTAACCTTGGTGTGTCTAAACTTAAGGAAGCTATGGCAAAGCATATGACAGGGCTGTTGAGGTCATGTGTTCTTATTGCTTACTTTGAATCAGTGACCGTTTCAGCTCCTTGTGAACCGGTGGCTCTGGAGGCTTAATGACGCGTAACCGTTCTGATCAACAGCATACCCATGTTAAGCAGCTGCTTAACAAGATGGATCCCGAAGTGGCGGCAAGCTTTAGCTACAAACAGCGTAAAGCACTGCAAAAGGTCATTAATACCCGGGACTGGCGGGGTCATGCCATTGATTTCAGGCCGACACTGGCTTTACCGTTTTTACCCTGGAGTTTTTATATTGTTTTCCTGGGTGGCGTCAACCGACGCAGCCTGACTAACACCGAACGCTTTACTGCGGCCATTGTTTTCCTGGCGAGTTTGTTGATTGTTGGACTGGTTTTAATCGGTCTCGTTTTTGTTGCGCTTTATCTGCTTAAATCTTGGCTTGGGATCGATATTTTTGCAGGCGAATCTTTGGGGCTGTGGGACTACTTTAAGGCGCTTTTTGAATAAGGTTTTGAACGTGAATGCCGGACGACGATTTCGTTGTTTGATGGTGCTTAAATAGCGCCCATAGTTCAAAAGTCTAACGCTGTCATTTTTGTTTGTGTGAAAAAAGTTCAATATAACAAACAACTTAAAAAACAGTTACCTAAAATAATACACAGATAAAGCGGGTAAAAGAGCTTGATATTTGTTGCTAATTTGAACACATTGTTTAACTGATGAGCACAGTCAGATAATTGTGACTTCATCATCAGTCGATTAAACAATTAAAGCATTACAACAGGAAACAACATGAAACTTAAAAAGGTTAAATTAAAAACGCTTAGTCCCGGCAAAAACATCAATGCACAGCAAACTAATCAAATTGCAGGTGGTGCCAGTGCTTACAGTAAAGACTATGGTGCGTGTCACACAGCTCCCGTGTTTTGTCCGACAGCTTACATCTGTTGATAAGGCTGCTTAGCCCGGATCAGTCCGGGCTTTATGGTTTCAAAGTAAACCTTTATTCATTCTTTGTGTTAGCCCATTATTCGCAAACAAGTTGGACTGTCACTTTACAGTACAGCGTCCTATATCGACCTCACCTTTATGTAAGTCTAACTGTATATTGAGCATCATGACCTTCTAAACAACGTCAGTCATTATTGTGTTTATTCGTGCTTTTACATTTATTCAGAGTCCAGGAATTGTCCTGTATTAACGGATGAAAAAGATGATGTGTAAACAAACTTAACGTGGACCGGTGCGTCAGGTGGCTGTACCTATGGACACGATATACACTCAACTATGGAATGTTACAGGTTGTATTTCAAACGATAATATATGGAGAGTGTTATGTTGATGCAAGACGACAATGAAAAACCAGAGGGCCCGGAGCCGGACTTTGATGGGCAAGGGCCTGAATTTGAACTCAAGGTAGACGGTCAGGTAATGTTGCTGGGCGCGGCACCAGAAGGCGAAGTAGAGCAAAAGTTTGAAGATATGGCGCGGGGCCTGGCCCTTGCCGGGATCTCTGCAATTCCCTATGTCGGTAGCGCGCTTTCGGCAATCATCGGTGTTCTGACAGAACGCAAATTGGATATCTGGGCTGAAATAAAAGAGCGTGTTTATGAAGCCATTCACAGAAGTATCCTTGAAACAAAATTGAATGACATTAAAGGTCACTACAACGGGGTGACGGAAGTCTTTAGGCAGGCCAATGATTTTCGTGGTGGGCAACGCTTTAACAAGTTAAATAACCTCTCGGATACGTTTGTTGAGAAGTTCGAGAGTATCCAGTCAAGCCTTAAAAAAGGGGACTCAGACGAAGTTGATGGAGAAGCGATTTTTTATGCGCTGCCCTATATCGTGCCATTTTGCGCGCTGGAGCTGGCGAATAGAAATATGGTGATCCGTGCAAGTTGGTGGCATGACTTGTTGAATCGCAATGTTCATAAAAAACATCATGAAGATCGTAAGAATGAGTTTGTGGCCTTTATTACTTTGTCTGCCTGGCAGTCGTTACAATGGCGCCTTGGACAAATTGAATTAAAGGAAATGACCCAGAATCCATACAATGCGTCGGCCTTTTACCGGTACGTTGATAATTTCACCGGTAAGGAGATAAAAGGGACTGGCCCATTTAACCCAATCAGTAATCCGGATGCGCCTATTTTTAAAGAAGTGGCGGCTTACCATGAAGAAGTAAAAGCAGAAACGGTCAATTTTATTATTGAGCATTCAGTCGGCTTTGTGAAGGATTGGGGAGTGCCTCAAAAAGTAGAAGAATGGGATCCTTCACCGCCTTCTCCGTTTTGGTCATGGATAAAGTGGCTACTGGGTTGGAAATAAAACGGTGATGATATCGACTGCCCCTTTGCAATAAGTTTGCGAGGGGGTTGTCAGATTTATATCGACAGGCAAGGGATCAGGTCTTGGCATTAAACTTTAAAATAACGCGTCGTGGGCCTCCCGAACTGCAAAGATACTGGCGTATTTTCTTGAGTCTCTGTCTGATGACATTGTGCAAAAACAAAAGACAAGGCATGCAATTATGGTGAAGCTGTTACAAAATTACCCGTGCTGAGTCTGCTAGGTCTGAATCAATACAGAGCTTTGTTTTAAGTCGCGCTTATTAGCCCTGCGCACATAAAGAGACAACATCCGGCAGGGCAAGTTTGATTATCTATTGCGTTATCAGTTCGTCAAACGCTTCTTGTGCTTGCTGGCTCTGTAAAATTCGGCCATGCCCCAGACCCTGCGTTTCTATGAGTTTAACCTTAGACATTTTAGTGGCAGCTTGTTTCGATACGGCAAACTGTGCGAATTTGTCATGCTTATCATGGACGATAATGCAGGGGGCCGTTTTGTTTTTCAACTTCTCAAATGGATCGACTGATGCCATTGGATAGTTGTATTCATTTTCAACTTTACTGACGACGGAGCGAAACAAGCGCATTGAATAGCCTGAACGTTCAATACTGCCAAACAAGTTACTGACATAATCTAACAAAGGTGCAATCAACAGCAGTGGTTTGTTGATAAGTTTGGGGTGTTTACATTCAATTGCGGCTGCGCAGCCCATACTGTGTGCGATAACCCCTTTTACCTGATCTGTGCTCTCCAGCACCGCTTCCAGTCCAGACACAAAAGCGGGCAGGTGGCCTACCGAGCCTTCACTGCTGCCATGAGCCGGATGATCAAATGCCAAAGCGGTGTAACCCTGCTCTGCGATGTATTGCATTAGTGGAAAGAACTGATTGGCACTGCCAGACCAGCCATGAGTGAATACCCAAACGGGTCCGCTTCCCATCTGGTAGGTTTTAAGTAACCCTTCTCTTGATGAGATACTACCTTCAATCATATCACTTGGTACCGTATTTTTCGGCTTAGCCCGCACCGGTGTGAGGAGTAATTTAATCGCGGTTTTTTCTGCATGTCTTGGCGCGACTCTGTGATGCGCGCGTGTCATCACATTGAGCATATGCTTTTTGAGATTAAACCTGTTGTCTGATTTAAAGTAAATTTTGTCACTCATATTTATTCCTCTACCAAGCAACACCATCATCCGTTGAATTGAAAACGAGCGGTCGTGTTATTAATGTGTTCAAAAAAAGCTGAAAGTGAGCAGCCTGTATTTTATTCGGCAGCGCCAGAGTTAGCCCCCATATCAGCCGGGCTTATAACGCGCGATACCGAGCCTGTATGTTGTTTATACTCTTATCCGATGCATGGAATGCGGTTTGTGCGTACTCAGGTACAGGTCATAGCACTCAAAAGTGGCTTAGCCTGGATCTAAGCCAGGCCTAAACCCCATGCATTATTCGCCTATTTCTCTCTGCAACAGCTGGCAAAATCACGGCCCGTACTAATACTTCATTGGTAAATTCAGCTGTGCGCAAGTTTATTTTACTCTGACATGCGACGTTCAAAATGATATCTCGGGCTTGTTTAGCTTTGCTAATACACTATTCGTTATTACGTTGAACACATTTATAGCACGACCGTTCTTTTAATGATAGTAATACCTTTGCTTGTCGGTTACAAAAGGGAAGTGGGGATCACGGTGAACATCGATCCTGATTGCGCTAAATCGTGGTCTGAATTCGCTTTAGATAGTGTGCAACGGATTATGGCTACGCAGGAGGTCTTAAAATTGGTACTTGATAGGGTGAGTTAAGGGCAGCCTTCATATAGGCTTACCCGACATAAACTATGTGACCTATCGTTCAGTGCAATACTGAATAGAGATAGTAATAGTGATCGTAACGGGAGTGATACCGCCTCCTACCTGTGGTGTCGCATCATTAGGTAGAGATTTTTGTTGATTGACCAGCGTTTTGAGTTTTGTTTTTTTGACTTTAAGTGATTTCATTTAATTTCCTTTAACTTTTTATTCAAAATAAGTCAAAGTCATTAATGTCAGCAAAAGAGTAAATTGTCAAACATAACGCGAGTAATGTGCGAGAGTATTACTGAGCATAGTTCACATAAGAGGTTGAAAAAAGAATCACATTCGCTTGTAGCGATAGGTAAGAATTAAAGGGGGAGAAGAATGGTCGGCATAGCAGGATTTGAACCTGCGACCCCTGACACCCCATGACAGTGCGCTACCAAGCTGCGCTATATGCCGACTTGGTTGCCACTATAATGATTTTTATCAGAAAGGCAACACCCCGCAAACCCGTTTGGATGTTTATTCGCCATGATACCTCTTTCATCACCTTAAAAGCGCCGGGTAACAATCCATTGAGTCGCTGCAAAGGTGACAGTTGATGTTATTAAGAAATTAATATGTGAGTGCGGCAGAATGACAGCAATATAAGGTAACAGCATGCTTGCAGTATTTCATGAACGCGACTATAACTTTGATGCAAATGTTATTGGTTTGTTTTCAATGTAAACTCGGTGATCAGGCCTTGGTTGATTGCGTTCCATCAATGTTTTAAAATATGGAATATTGTATGCTCATGTTTGCTCTTAGATTCATGCAAATTTTTCTACTCAGTGTCTAAGTTAAATAATAAAAATAATTAATTAAACGACGCACTGGCGTTGCCATGACCCTTGTAACGTCGTTCGTACTTACTTTTTGTTAAACGGAAAAGTGCTTTGTATAGGTATGATTAGCAATGAATAAGATGGAAAAAATTTTTGTAAGTGTCGTCAACAACCAAGACCCGCTTCACAGCGAATCTTTTGAGTACCAATCCGTATTTCTCAGCAAAGTAAGGCCAGACCCTACTAATGGCCGTTTTCTACCCTGCGTATTAATATCAGATGAAGACGCTAAGCTGTTCATCGAAAAGCGCCTCTCCAAGCGACAACTAGTTGACAAGTATGAAGCTGAAGATCGCGTAATTATTGGCAAAAATTGCATTGTAAACTGTATGAAATATGGCTCCTATGAATGGAGCAAAGCGCAAAAAAACATAGACACTATAGTCGAGTTGGGTGACAACATTGCTGTATGTGAAATGATTCAGGTGCCAACGATTTACCCGATTGAAAATGGAGATTTTCAAATATTGACCGGGCACAGGCGATTTTTTGCTTTGGTGTATGCAAAGGGATATGACTCTTTTGAGCAGTTCAAGGTCTACGATCGAAAGCCTCTACTTACTAAGGTCAAGCAATTCCAGGAGAATGCAAGTCGTGAGGAGTTGCCTCAGTATGGAAAATTACAGGCGTTTCAAAATGCATTGAGCGAAATTAGCGCGCTGAACAAAGCACGTAAATCCGCAGGGCATAAAGCACTCACCATCAAGGAAGTGGCTGCAAACCTGGGGATCTCTATGGGTGCCTATGATAATTACAATGTGCTGACCCGCTATCCCAGTGTGCTCAGAGCGTATGAAGAAGGTTGTTCATTGTCTTTTCGAAAAGCAAAAAAAATAGTCACTTCTGTTGAGTCAGAATATAAGCAAACACATGGTAGAAAAGCGCTTAATGCGCTGGATAAGCAAACGGTTTCTGAGTCAATTTATGCCCGGATGACAGGCAAGCACCAAATACGCACACCTGTTACTAATATTTATAAGCTCGAGCCAATTCGTTCAGCTTCAGCCCTGAAGACTTTGCTGACAAATGATGTTACACAAATTGATTGTGGTGTTAACTGGCAAGAGCTGGACTGGGAAGATCACGCGAGTATTTCTTCCGCATTGATCCAATTAAGCCAGTATTTGAATCAAGATCAGCCTCAGCATTGAACTCATCTGAGTTTGCTTTAAAAGTAGCCTTCGTTCTTAATGAGGTCGTTGCTGATTTTTGGGAGCTGAGCGCATTTTGCAAACCAACACGTTTAGAACTTAACCATTGCAATAAGACAAATGTCTAACTTGCTAAAGACTAGCTCCCCAAGTATTACTGTACTAAACCATTTCTGTTCGAAAAACATACAGTTTGTTTAGGGTAGCAATCTGGTTTTTTACTTCTTGTATCTCTATCAAGCATATTTGCTTGAAGCTTTAATTTAGATAAATACTACGCCATAACTTGAGCATAGATCCCGATTGCTTTAAACAATCAGGTACCAAATGTTGTCGCTACAATGCGTTATCTTGATCCGTTGGAATTTGGGGGTATGGAAAGTTATGTACAGGTTATATTAATGCTATTTACGTAGTTTATGCAGTGGATGCAAGGAAATTGCTGCATACCTTCAGATCTCACCCGTGAGATCTGAAAGTATGGGCCGTCAAAAGGGGCTACTGAACGTATAGGCAAACGTATACCCGAAACTTGCTAGACGTCCAGTATGTAAACACGATAGCTTTTTGATTAAAAGGGGTTGAGGGAATGAAGAGAAAATACATAGCAAGAATGTTTGATACAGCCGGGGCGGAAAGAGTTGATATTTTAACTTTAGAGGATGCTTTTAATGACGTTCACGATGGCGAGTTCGACGTAGTATTACTGCGTGTTGAAGCGCAAGAAAGTGTTGATTTTTGGTGGGAAAAGCACGCTGAACAAGGTATAGGAGACAACACGTATCAAGCCGGCATTAACACTACAGGGATGAGGCTTGGCAAATTACAAAAGGCGTCAGATGACGAATATGAGGCAAGATCGCAGTTGTATTTTGATTCTGCTAAAGCTGTCAACTTCGCACTCAGGCAAACTCCTTACTTTACATTTTTTGAGCGAGAGTTAAATGCCAGAACACTGGAGGTAGAGCAGGATCTGGAAATGCTTATAGCCTCTCGGCATGAATATCCACCGTCTACTGAAAAACACTTCAGTTCTGCGCCGCATGCGAATTCTATTTCCTATGCCCGCGCTAGTAAGTTCTGGCCTGTCAAGGAAAGTTACCCGCAAACGGCAGCTTTTCTTACTGTACAAAATGCAACGAATTGCGCTGGGTTTACGATGTGGGATTATTCGCCGGCAAGTCTCGGTGAAGTGGATGAGTTTTCAGCGCTGTACGACAAAGACAAAGACAGGGCTTTGGCTTTTTTAGGTCAATATAGTAGCATAGAAATCAATCCCAGTGAGGGCGACCTCTGTGTTTTTAATTGCCGAAAAATGCACGGCATTCAAACATGTAACGCATTGAGAAAAACCATAGGCTCATTCTTCATTAAAGAAGATGGCTGGCGTATGTTCGGCTGAGTTGGATTAGAAAAAGCACTCAGTGGTGCTTGCAGTGTCAACGACAGGCAAGGCGAGATTGGTACACAATCCACTTTAACCCTGGTAAATAAGAGCCTTTACAACATGTTAGCTCACAATGTTCTTTGGCAAAGAGCAAACTCGCCTTCGTTTTTATACAGACCATGTGTTAGCAAGCAGCACGCATCCAGAGTACCAATAGATGATTGGACATAGCCGCGGCGTTACGTAGCTGAAATACAGAGTGACGCGCCATGTCACTGTGATGGTGCGAGCGGGGCTTTGGTCCTGCTCGATGCAGTCCTGATTTTTAATGTGCCGATGTAGTAAGTGCGCATTTATTGATCTGGCGCAAAAAATAGCCACCCAAACTGATTTACAGTTTGGGCGTAGGCGATGAAAAACGCTTTAGACAGGTCATTATGTGTCGTTTAGCAATGGGAAATATAACGAGAAAGGCCAAACGCAGTACTGCCATACTTCGATGCTTTAAACATTTAAAGGTGCCATTGAGCTGTTTTATACACTTGGTACTGAAAGGTTCATAGTGTTACATTTTTAGAAGCTCAGGGTCAGGCGGCTGGCTTTGCCCTCTGTTGCTACATTAAATTAAGCGCTTTCTTTGACAGTGTGCTCCTCCTTGAGTTTTTTTAGAAACTGATTTTGTACTTCTTCCAGCTTAATATGAATACCTTGTCTGGTGTTTGACGCGCCTTGTAAATATCCGCTTTTAAAGGCTAATTTAACCAGTTCTTCGTTTGTTGTCATAGTCCATGCCTCTGTCTATTTATTAGGGAACACAGGGTAACGACACTGTAAAATACACAGAATACCTGCAGTACGAAATACGCATTGTGAAAACAAGTATTACGAATAATCCATAAAAAAGTAACATGGTATTCAGATACTTTAAAGTGATTTATGAGTACTTAATTCCAAAGTTTCTCATTATCAACAGAAATACAGCGTAAGGTCATACCACCCTGGATGGCCTTTTCATTGATAAACGCAGCAATTCTATCAAGGTTTTTAAGCACCTGATCCAGGTTGGTGGAGGACCTTAAAGAGGTACGTGGCGGGTGTTTTAACCTGAGCTGGCTGTTTTATCGCTACTGCAAAGATCCGAGTAATGATTCTGGTCCTACTATTTGAGAAGGTGTGCAGTCAGCGTGCCTTTGCAGCCCGTAATTTTTAGCCGAACAGACTCTCGAAGACCCAAACTGGTACTTTACAGATGGTCTTTGCATGACGACTAAAAGTGTATCTGATGAACTTAACTCGCCGGGTACACAGGAAAATCCTCATTTTATTAATATATTACTTAAATGTGTTGGTTTAATACTGAGCGGTTTTATGCGGATATCTTTTATGATACAAATCAGGTGTTTCTCACTTCTATGGAACGATAACGAAAACAGACTATGCCTTGCTCCGCGCGCTGGGGTGAGCTTGTTTTATTTCATTTAACCAGGAAAGAACGAATGAATTTTGAGAATAAAAAGGTTGTGATTACGGGTGCAAGTCCGGACTTTGGACAAACTCTGTCTATACTGTTTGCGCAGATGGGCGCTGAACTTTTTTTGTCTGCCAGGACGCTCGAGAAGGTTAACGCGACCGCTAAGCTGGTCAGGGAAGTGGTCCCCGGTGCAAAAATATCGACATTTCAGGTGAATGTTAGCAATCCTGCCGAGATCGAAAAGTTTGCACATGACGTTCGGGAAATATCAGATGACATTGACATTCTCATTAACAATGCATCTTACTGGCTCGAGGGCCACCTTAGCGATGTTGATGACGAAGACATAGTTGAAACGATAAATTCAACCGCTACAGGCAGTATCCTGATGACTAAACATTTCCTGCCATTGCTCAAAAACTCGAAATCACCCGACATCATTTTTGTTAATAGTACAGCCAGCTTAAACAACAATATACACTCGACCGCCAACGAAGCATTTGGTGCGGCTAAGTCAGCTCAATCCACTTTTGCGGACAGGCTTCGCCAGCGTATGAAAGGGCAAGGGGTACGCGTAATTTCAGTGTATCCGCCTAACTTTGATAATCCATCGCCGTTAGATGACGTTCAATGGAATGAGCGCAGATCACATACGCAATTGAGATACCTGAGTGCCCGAAACGTGTTCGAGTGTATTAAATTTGCGTTGTCTCAGGATCGGGTTTGCTCAATCGATAAGATTGTTTTGAGTAATAACAATGCAGCAGAAACCGAGGTGATTGACTAAGCCTGACCCGAGTGCCTCAAAAGGTATATGCTCAGCAGGGTTAGCCGAACATTGCGTGCTTTAATTGATAAAGATTCATAAATAGCAGGTATGCAAGCGAGCATTTAACAGTTATGTAAGAGATCTCACGGGTGAGATCTCGTTTTATTTGAAAAGTAATACAGATCATGATGGTTACCATTGTCGCAATAAATTTTGGCGGAGAGTGCTCGCTTGCTCAGGCCAATGCGTGAATACGTGTCGATACTCGAAGTCGAGCCGATTGAGAAAGTCAGCTCTGTCATTTTGAAAGGTGTTGCCTGCATGACAGAATTCCAATCATTTACGGATCAAACAAGGCCAGCATACAGGCTTTGAACGCCTATTTTGCGCAGATCCTTTATCATTGTTGTCTATACTCAGTCGCAGAAGCTGCAGCTGAGTAGTTGATAAATACCGCGGAATTCCATCCAGATACACATACCCTCCAAAGAAATCATAAAAAAACTCCCTGGCTACATTACGTTGAAAACTGCATCAATACTGCTGCCTTAGTTCTGGCTTTCATTTCATTAATTATTACTAATCAATGGCTTAAAATTGAAGTTTGCTATGGTATTGGCTAACTCAATGAGTGCATTGTTGCTGTCATTTTAACTTTCTCTTCGAGTTAACTTAAATCAAAGTAACTTTACATAAAAATAATTTACGTAAAGACTTGACGGTCTAAGATACTTTATGGCAACTTAAATACCAATCCAGAGCAACACACATCTGGTTAAGTTCTGGAATAAAAAAAAGCGCTTGCAGGTGATAGAGCAAGTAGTGGAAAAACACATAGTCACTAGGGTTGAGGGAAGCATGAAAGAATTTAAGGCAAGAATTTACGATTTTGACGGCACTGCGAAAACGGACTCTTTATCACTTGAGCACGCGTTTAATCTTGTACATGGCGGTGAATACGATGTCATTTTATTACAGGTAGAGTCGCAGCAAGGTGTTGAATTATGGTGGGGAAAGCATGCCGATCTGGCAATGAATGGCCACCGCTATCACACCGGTATCATGACAAGCGGTATGACACTGGGTAAGTTACAACGGGCTACCAATGAGGAATATCAGGCGACGTCTGAGCTTTATTTTAACTCGGCAAATGTGGTTAACGCAGCGCTTAAGCAAACGCCTTACTTTGAGTTTTTTGAACAGGGCTTGAGCGCAAAAACACTGGAAGTGGAACCCGGGCGTGAAATGCTGATTGCATCGCAACGTGAGTATCCGCCTTCGACTGAAAAGAACTTTAGCTTTGCGCCCCATGCAGACTCTATTTCTTATGCGCGGGCAAATGATAGCTGGCCAATTAAAACCAGCTACCCGCAAACGGCTGCCTTTATTACGGTACAAAATGCCGCAAACGAAGCAGGTTTTGTAATGTGGGATTATTTGCCAAGTAGCCGCAGTGAGTTGGATGAGTTTATTGCGTTATATGGCAAGGATGAAGCGCAGGGGATGGAATTCCTGGCGCAGTTCGAAAGTATGGAGATTAACCCGGAAGTAGGTGAACTGTGTATTTTTAATTGTCGCAAAATGCATGGTATTCAGACGTGTGACACGTTACGTAAAACTATCGGCTCGTTCTTTATCAAGCAAGACGGCTGGCGCATATTCGACTGAGTAAATTATGAAAACATTAATGAAAAAATTCATAAATGGAGCTATGCCGATACTCAGTATGCACACCGAGCGGGTCGAAAACAGGCCTGATGTGGTTCTGGTTTTACCCTTTGGCACTGAACTGGAGGCGGCTAATAGCTTCATTGCGAGCCTCGACCAGACATGCAATCTGTATACGTGGCAAAGCCGTCATATTTTGGACGACAACGATGAGCTGCAAGTTCAGGCACTGACCATGGCGTCACATGCTGCGGACTTAGAGCAACTGATTGATGAATACGCGTTGCACGAACCTGTGATTGTGGGTTACTGCTCCGGCGCTGCAGTGGCACTGCACTTTGCAGCGCGAAGTGACAATTATCAGGCCCTGTTTTTGGTTTTTGGCGAATACGCTTTGGCTGAAAGAAGTAAAGAGTACGAGGTGCCAGCGCATTACTTTGAAGTGGATACTTTGTTGAGAATGGCTGCCAAAAGCCGAGCGTTTAGCACTATGTTAAGCGACAAAATGTCGGGTGCGGGTTTTGCCAGTCAGGTTGCGGATGAAGCGAGATTTTTCAATAAACCTTACTTCAATGAATTGTATTTGCATCGTTATGCTTTGAATTATCTGGACTTTGTGAGTCACGATTATCTGGATGATGCGAAGCAGCTTGATAAACACGTTTATGTGTATTGCTCCGATGAAGACAAGCACGTCGGCACGGACACGTCAGTGGTGATAAGCAATGCGCTGAAAAACAGCACGCTGGTCAAAGGGAAGTATGGTGACCACTACGCGTTTTGTCGCCCTGAAACAGGCATTTTACAGAAATTAAAAAAGGATATTTCTCATGAAATCAGCAGCAGAGAATGTTTACACGCAGTTTGAGTTAAGCGTCGCGAAACATCCAGACCGCATTGCGCTGGACAGCGACAAACAACAGCTTAGTTATCGCACTTTATATCAATCGGTGGAGCAGCTCGCTGCGGTTTTATCAGAGCAGGGAATTACGCAGCAGGATGTCGTATTGGTAAAACTTGAACGCTCCATTGAGTTTATCACGGCTGTATTGGCATTGTTGCGAGTCGGTGCGACTTATCTGCCGGTGTCGAACAAGCTTAATGAGTCGGACCTCAGTTTTATGTTGCAAGAAACTCAGGCACGTTTTGTGATTTGTACAGATGTTACATCACTTCCAGGAATGGGCATTGAGGTGCTTGATATTGTGGACATGCTGGCTCAGCAACCCACGCAATCTGCACCCGGGGTTACCCGCAGTCGTGAAGCGTGTGCCTACATTATGTATACATCGGGTTCAACAGGCAGACCCAAAGGCGTCAGAGTACCTGACAGAGCCATCCAGCGTCTGGTCGTAGACAGTGATTATATCCAAATCACGCCAGAGGATGCGATTTACATGACGGCTGATATTTCGTTTGACGCTGCGACCTTTGAGATATGGGGCGCGTTATTGAATGGCGCAAGACTCATTATTGATGGTGCTGAGTTTAGCCCTACCAGGTTTATGCGTAATGTCGCAGCTAAGAATGCGACTATTGCCTGGCTTACATCTGGGTTATTTCACATGCTGGGAGCGAACCGCCCTGAGGTGTTTCGGCCATTGCGGGCCATCCTTGCCGGTGGCGATGTACTCAGTAGCGCGGTGATCCGCTCCGTGCTGAATACTTGTCCGGATCTGACTGTAATCAATGGCTACGGCCCGACAGAGAATACAACGTTTACATGTTGTTATGTCATGGATGACGTGACCTTACCACAAGACAATGTCCCGATAGGATATCCAATTAGAGGCACTCATATCGCAATTTTGGACGACGAGCTGGAGCATGTGAGTGATGGTGAGTCAGGGATTTTGTATGCCTACGGTGACGGGGTTGCACTGGGGTATGTTGGTGACAGAGATAAAGACAATGCATTTTTCTATAACGAAAAGATCTCCTCAGGGCTGATTTATCGCACTGGCGATAAAGTGAAGCGAGTAAACGGAAAAATTCATTTCCTGGGTAGAGAAGATAATCTGGTTAAAGTACGCGGTTATCGGGTATCTATGGAGTTTGTTACAGAGAAACTGTATCAGCTCGACTATATAGAAAATGCGTTTGTGCACTTAATTAAAGATCATGCAGGTAATAATGCGCTGAGTGCAAAGGTAACGACTAAAAAGCCTGTGTCATCGAAATTAATCAAACAAGAGCTGGCAACTATGATTTCACCTTATATGGTGCCAGATATTATTGAAGTAAAAGAAAAGTTTAGCTTAAACAAAAATGGCAAAATCGCCAAAAATCAACTTATCGAGGTGTAATATGCAAAACAGTAATCTAGTTAAAGACATTGTGCTGGAAAAAGCACAGACCACATTTAGTGGTATCGAAATTGACGAAAATACAGACTTTTTCTCAGTTGGGATAAGCTCTCTCGCAGTGGTTAACTTTCAGATGGAAGTTGAGCAAGCGTTGAACTGCGCGGTCGAAACATCCGAGTTAATGGCTAATTCGACTTTAGGTGACTGGGTCAACCTTTACCAGTCTGCAGCGCAAACGAACTGATTTAATTAACATCAACTAAAACCAAACTTATTTAAATAAACCAATTTAATCAAATTTTTATTAAGGAAAATACAATGAGCTTTTATCTAACTGAAGAAGAAATCCAACAAATGCGTAAAAACGGTTATATCGGCCCTTTTGACCTATATGAGCGAGATGAAATTCTTGAAAAGTATAAGAATATCCGTGCCAAAATGTTTGACCGTAAAAATGCCGCCTATGACCTGGAACACACCAGTGTAGTATCTGGCTATGACCGTCACCTGGATATAGACGCGCTCAGTGAGCACGTTATGAATCCGATTATTGTTAACAAGGTAAATTCAATCCTGGGCCCGGATTTAATCTGCTGGCGTTCAGAGATGTTCCCTAAATACCCGGGTGATGAAGGCACGGACTGGCACCAGGCGGATACCTTTTCTCACGCATCTGGCGCGCCTCAAATCAGATGGCCAGGTGAAAGCGACTTTGGTGGTGCAATCACCGTATGGACTGCACTGACAGATGTGTCTGAAGAAGTAGGCTGCTTGTGCTTCATTCCGGGTACACATGAAGAAATGTACTACGACGAATCAAAAGACATGGAATATACACCTGATGAAGTGAACGCGCTTGAAAAAGACGGTGTAAAACGCGGCTTCTTTGGCTATGACTATCGCAACCTGCAAAAGGACCCAAGCTGGAAGCCGGATGAGTCTCAGGCCGTACCAATCAAAATGAAGGCAGGTCAGTTCGTGATTTTCTGGTCAACCCTGATGCACTCATCATTACCAAATATCACAAAAGACCAAACTCGACTGGGCTTTGCTGCACGCTATGTGCCTGCAGCGGTAGATATTTACCCTGACACTGATTCTGTCACAGAGTACGGCAGTGAACTGTCACTTGAAAAGTATGGTGTGGTTTCAGTATCCGGTGAACGCCATGATAGCCATAACCGAGTCCTGGATGAGAGTCTGAATGGGTTTAGCTTTAAGCGCTAAGTCATTGTATCGCGTCGTGAAGCTTCTTACTCCATCGCATTGGCCTGATGTGTTCACAGGCAAGTGAGAAGCTTAATTCGCTCGAAAAGGAGAGTTGAAATGCAAACACAAGAGAAGGTTTTAAGCATAGTTGCTTCGCTGGTAAAGGATGTACCGACACTTGCTCTGGATACGCAGATTAATGATTTAAATATCAGTTCCATGCAGGCAGTGATGATGGTGAGTGAGATTGAATCTACGTTCAACATTGCTTTACCAATGCAAGAGTTCTATGTGCGTGAGTGTATACAGGATCTGATTCAGTTTGTTGAGGAGGCTGCGTAATGTGGTTGAAACACATTAGCTCTGAGGGCACTTCGTCTGCCAGGGTGATTTGTTTTGGGCACGCTGGTGCCAGCCACGTTGATTTTGTTAAATGGCGAGATCTTCTGCCCTCAAACGTAGAGATCATTGCCATTGCATTACCAGGACGGTGTGAGCGGGTGAAGGAAACACCAGTAAACGACATTCAGGTATTGGTACGTGAGATTGCCGCGGCACTTGCAGAGTTGCCGACGATGCCAACCAGTTTTTATGGTCATAGCTTTGGTGCCGTGCTCGCTTATGAAACAGCTGCATTTTGCACTAAACATGGACTTTTAACTGAACTGCAACGGGTGATTTTGTCAGCCAGCGCTTTGGAAAAACGCCGTATTCTGCAAGGCGTCAATATTGCGGATATGGATGCCGTATTGTCGGTGTTTATCGAGCGTCAGTACATCAGTGAGCAGTACGCACAAAATAAAAAGCTTATGTCTTTGGTACTGCCGTACTTGCTGGCAGATATTTGCTGTAAAGAAGAGTGGGAAATTGATAACACCATCAAGCTGGCAGTGCCGATCCATACGGTGGCATGGGACGAGGATGCCCTGGTTGATCCACCGCAAGTACACAGTTGGGTTGTACGCAGTGAAGTGCCCCAGTTGTGTCGTCAGGTGACGTTACCAGGCGCACACCTGGCATATTTAAATTCACCAGCTGAGTTTATCGAAACGATTAATGAGTTCATTGCTGAATAGCTAAGGAACCAAGCGGATAAGGAGCGTGTCGTGCAAGATTTATGGAAAAGTGTCCGGGTCAGGGCATTTCAGGAGTCGGATATAGACCAGCATATTGCGTACTGGCACAACCCCGAGAACACCTTTCTTCAAGATTTGGGGGTTGACCGGCAGCGGTTAATACCTGCGCACAAAATGCGTGAACAACTGCAATATGTACTCAACAAGATGCCCCAGGCATGTAGTTTGTTGACAATTGAGTACCAGGGACAGGCCATCGGCGTACATGAATTAACGGATATAGTTGAACAGGAGAGTGGGGTAATGCATGCCAGTATCTGGACTTCGGAATTTCGTGGTCTGGGCATCGGTAAAGTGTCTTACGTAAAGGCCATGCAGTGGTACTTCGAGCACTTGCCATTGCAGCGGATCCTCTTTAAAACGCCGAAAAATAACCGGGCAGCGAACAAACTAAAGCAAACGCTCAAGATTAAGCAGGTTGGTGAATGTACTTATGAACTACCTATATTCGGCCGACCGATTGAAGCCCATTTATATGAGATGACGCGCAGTGCGTTTGAGCACCAGGTTGCGCTTGCCGCGCCCAGGGAATGAGGAGAAAACCATGGACAAACAGGTAGAACAGGCGCTGGCAAGGTTCAGTGCGTTTCGAAGCGCAAAGACGCTGGGCAATTTTTCAGTAGAACAAATTGATGAATGGGGATTTACTCTGGTGCCGAAAGGAAGTGAATCGGAAGACGGCAGTTTCCATAGCGACCTGACCCTTATCGCACTGAACCACGGCAATGAAGTGGGCGGACTGGCAGTGCTAAATGCCTTATGCCAGGAGATTGAGAATGGTCAGTTAACCCCGGATTTACGGATCACATTTTTATTGGGTAACGTTGCCGCGGCTAAAGCAGGTAAACGTTATCTGGAACAGGATATTAATCGCACTTTTAACACACAGGCGCACGACAGCCTTGAGTCACAAAGAGCAAAACAACTGGAGCCCATTGTCAGAAACTCCCGGTTTATCCTGGATTTTCACCAGACAATAGAGCCGACCAATACGCCGTTTTTTGTGTATCAATATAATCGACTCGCTGCACTGTTTGCGCATGCAGTAGACAACGCGCTACCGGTGATCACCCACAAACAGTCAACGGCAAGTAAGCTCGGGGGCATGCGGTGTGATGAATTTGGTACCCATTGCGGGTGTGTGTCGATTGCGCTGGAACTAAGCCAAAAAGGATTCGACCAACAAGGCATTGAGCTAGGGATATTGGCTGCTAAGCGCGCAGTGGCTGCTGTTGAAAATTGGACAGAAGTAAAATCACAGGCCCCGAAACAAGTAAATCCAATGTGGACCTGGTCGCATATTGAGGCGTATCCGCAAGAATATGTGCAGTTACATACCGGGCTGCAGAACTTTACTGAAGTTGAAGCCGGGCAATTACTGGGTCACACGCAATTGGGTATTGCGGTACAGGCTGCTCAGTCGGGCGCTTTACTGTTCCCCAAACACATTAAAGTGGGTGAGCCAAAACCCGGCGAGTTGTATCGCATCTTAAAACAAGTCAATTACTTTGCTACGTCAGGCCCGGGCAGGGCGGTGGCGTAATAAACAGAATTTTAATTACTCATAAATTTATTAAGGAAAAGTCATGAAACATAATTACGTAAGCTCAATAAAAAAATGGACCGTCGCACTGGCCACAGGTTTGCTGCTCACCAGTGGGGCCGCGATGGCAAAGAAAGGGGTGACAACGCCAGACGGGTTTGAATCTGTTCTCGTTCTGATGGGAACAGGCACCATTGATAAGCATAACCCAGAGCCTCATCCGGGGGTTATTAACTGTGATGGCCTGATCTGTGATGGTGAGTTTTTCCAGAAGGAGATCATGGGCCGTACAGATGCTGAAATTGCTGAAGTCGCGCAGCTGGCAAAAACGTTTTACCTTGAACGGTTTGGACTGGTTGCCGACGATCTGGTTGCAAATAATCGCGCCACGTTCAACAGCTTTACCTTGAATCCGGATTTTGAGTATCGACTGCAAATTGCCACCGGCATGAAAGCAAAAGGCGAAGGCTGGATCATCCGCGATGGCGGTTTTAACCTTACGATCACCGACCCTCAGGGAGTCCCCATGGCCGGTGAAATGACGGGGCGTTTAGCGAAGCCGGGTGATCAGTTCCTGTTCGGCAGTTACAATATTCTGGTAACGAACAAAAAGGGAAAACCGAAAAAAGAACTGGTTATTGACTATCGCTCGCGCGTGCCTGCAGTTGCAGATGAAGACGGCTTCAGGTTGCAAAGCTTCCTGTCGAGCGAAGAGTTTGGTGAAGGTTTGGTACTGGGCACCATCTTAACCAGAGACGGCGCCGATGAAACAATCAAAGTGAATGGCCGTACTGTGATTTCTTTCCCGGCCGAAACACAACTTGATTCATTCCCGGCTTTCCCGGCCTTTGACGATAAGCCTAAAAGCAAATAACACAAACTGAAGGGGCTTAGCCCCCTTCACCTTTTAAATGGTGGTGAGTATGGATAACAAAATAAACATAAGCGAGGCGTTAGCATCGGTAACGGAACATTGGTCACAACGCGTGCTTGGTGAGGCCAATGGTCAGCTATATAAGGTGGCCAAAGGACTGGGCGCAACAAACTGGCACAAACATGACGACCAGGACGAATTGTTCATCCTGTATCAGGGCCAGTTGAACATTGAACTCAGAGATAAAACCATCGAACTGAAGCCACAAGATATGTTTATCGTACCAAAAGGCGCAGAGCACAGAGCCGTCGCGCCAGTTGAAGCAGAGTTTGTGATTGTAGGCATGAACATTACATCGACCAAAGAAGGCGGAAAACCGAATTGATAGAAAGTGTGTTTTAGGAGAAATTAGGGAGATTAAAGCGCAGATTGCTGGTGGTGTGGGAAAAGAATGGTCGGCATAGCAGGATTTGAACCTACGATCCATGACACCCCATGACTGCGTAAATGTTGGTAATACTGTTATGTTTTAGAAATGATTTTTGCGGTTTTTGGTGGGGTATGAATTAACTGAAATTGCGTTATTGAATGAGGCCGTTACGCTGTTTAGTGTCGTTACTACGAAAGCAGGTTTTATAATTTGGCTTACAGACTCAACAGTAGACGAACAGGATGTAAAGGCTTTAAGAAAAGCACTGAAAGATAGTAAGGGCCCTGGCAATTTCAGAAATCTGTTCCTTCACTCACCTGGTGGTCACAAGGATGGCATGAAATTAACCCCTGTATCTGAAGTAGCTGCTAAGGATGAGTTTCTGATAATAAAGGAAGTCAGCCGTGATGATCTGCTAGGTTCTCATCGTTTACCACCGCAATTGATGGGGGTTGTTCTTGGTAATGTTGGTGGGTTTGGTGGTTCGGCCAGGGCTACAGAAGTATTCGACGCAAACGAGATGGAGTGTATTAGAATGTCTCTTCTTTCTATAGATGACAGGGAGGGAGAGGAAATCATAAGGTTCAGTAAATACAAACTGGCTGTCTCATACACTTAAGAGCGTTTAAAGTAACAGTAGTAGCCAATATCTGATCTTACAGCCTAGCTGGAAAGGTTTAGACTTTGTCCTGCCAAGCAGTATCGAGTGACCAACAGACGGTCACTCTCTTGCTACTCTGGGGAGTACTTTTCTGATTTCCGCTAAAATATTGATCCACCCAACTCGCTCTTTCCAGAGTTTGCCATCGACAAAAAATTTATAGCAATCAACTCGATAAGTTTCATACAGTTTAAGCTTATGAGTAATTGATTGTCCGCTATCGCAATCAGCTATTTCGAACATTCTTCTTAAAAAGGTATGAACTAAGTTTTAACAAGTTATTAGACTGTTGAGGTGAATTATTATTGTTTCAGCGTGTGGTTTGCGATAATTTATTTGTGAATTGTTGGTTTGTCTTAAATTGGTGACATCTTGTCTGACAAGGTAGAGTACCTTGCAAAAGTCTTGCTAATAGACAGTGATATTTAGAAGGAAGCATATGGAAGGCTATTTTAAAATGTTTGAGAATGAGCTGCCTGACATCAGACAGCTTGCATCGCAAGGAGGTAAAAATGGTTTCTTTGGCCAAGCAAGAAGCGTTACGTTTTTATTCTATTGCAGGAACACTTCTAGAAAGTTTTAAATGCTAGCGTAGGTGAACGTTATATAACTCATATTCTCTCTAGGTCTATTCTTGAAAACTATTTCTGGATGATCTACTTGTTTGACGATCTTGCTCAAAAACAAGCTCGGTATATTGGTATGGTTGATGCGTTTAAGCGGGATTATCACAAACTACTAAATGAGCCGTAGCTGCCCCATAAAGATAAGCTGGAGTCTTCTCATCCCACTTGGTCGAACCTCAATCAAGGAATGGATGTAAATAGCCTACTCGCACAAGTTAAGAATGATCTTGGCGACAGGTTATAAGCAAGTTAGTTGGTTAGATAATTAACAAAGGAAAAAAATATGTACGATAAAGAAGTAATTGAGTATGCGAAAGAACAAGAAAATATAATTTCTAAGCTGGAGTATCGTGTACATGATCACGATGATGGACGTTCAGAGAACCGCCAAGACCTTATGCGTGACTATGCCCGAGTTCTGTATTCTTCATCATTTAGACGTCTACAAGGAAAGATGCAATTGCTTGGTGTAGACGCTAATAAGTTTAATCGAAATCGACTCACTCATAGTTTGGAAGTGGCACAAATAGCTCGCTCGATTGCTTACGACCTTGAATTACAGCACACGGTTGTAGCCGAGACCGCATCACTAGCACATGATATTGGTAACCCGCCTTTTGGCCACTACGGTGAGGTTGTACTTAACGATTTGAGTGCCGGGTGCGGCGGTTATGAGGGCAATGCTCAAGCGTTCCGCATCTTGCGTACGTTAGAAAAGAAACATTATGCATATTTGGGGCTAAACCTAAATGTACGTACTCTAATGTCTATAACCAAATACTTCTTCAATAAGCAGCAGAACAGTAAAAAGTTCTTATACGATGCTGATTATGAGTTTTTAAAAGGCGCACTTGAAAGTAAAGGAGTTGCAGTCACCAAGAGTATCGACGCTGAAATAATGGATTTAGCCGACGAAATTGCGTATGCGGCACACGATTTAGAAGATGCATTAAGTTTTGGTATGATTAGTTTAGGTGAAATAGTTCATGAGTTTAGCATTAGTGACAAATTTAAAGGTGCATATCCAACGATGGCGAAAATTGCGCAAGACGCACAAAATGTAGCGATGAAAGCGAGCCGCAGTGGTACGTCAGAAGAGTATGCAATTGTTCTTAAGAAAGAGCTGACGTCAAAAATAGTTAATACCTTATGCTCTGACATCGGTTTAGTTGGTGATTGCTTGGGTTATAAACAACATGCAAAGTTAGCTGAAGGCCTGAAAAAACTGTTGTTTAAAGCAATTCTTCGTAAGAAAGACATTCAGCTTTACGAACGCAGAGGTGAGCAGATTATTCGTGGCTTGTTTGAGGTTTATTCTGATGAAAAGTACAACAAGAATAATATTTTATTACCACCAGAGTTGCGTACAATTAATGACTGTAAAACTCGCCTAGTTACTGATTACATCTCTGGTATGATGGATTCATATGCTGCTCAGGAGTATGAAAAGTACTTTGGTAAGGGTAGTGCGGATAAATTCTACTTTAAGTAAAGTTGGCTTATAACAACCTATTTAAGAGTGATTCGCAACACTTGGCACTTTCACTATGCGTTGAGACTTGTGTTTAAGGTGGCATGCGATGGCTTCGGTATTGCGTTGCTCACACTTCAACAGGGCGTTACCACCGTCAATTGCCGGTACATACTAAGCTGTCAGACTTGATTAAGCTTTATTGGTCAAATCTGACAGTTCAAATAAAGACTTATTCAACTAAGTTAATGCTTCCTGAGTTAGTTGAGTATTACTGTAACGTTCCCAATTTAACTTCAATAACCGTCTTATCATCTTCGGTTTGGTCAATTGGGGCAACGGATTCATCATGAATGCCCATCATCATCCGATAGTGACCGCTTTGTTGTGCCTTATCAAAAATTTTTTGAAATACACGTAGATATGCTGCGTTGGCTTTTTCTCCATGGTTGATATAAAGGTCATCATGAATTGAGTGAGAGCCATCGTTAACCCAAGAAAATAGAGATTGGCAAATCAACTTGTCACGACCGTCAAAGAGTGAGCAAATTTCGTCTTTTCCCATGCCACCCCACATAGTGAAATAATTTTCTAATATGCGGCGTAATGTATTTTGCAGACTTACGCAGGATATATTTTCTGATTTTATATCTTCCCATAACAATTCATATGCAGAACGAATAGGATTAACCCTACATCGTTCAACTTCTGAGCCTTTATGTAGTTTTTTTACCAGCCAAAAACTTTCGTCTTTATGTGTTCCGTTAGAAGGCCTTGTTCTACTGAAACTTATTTCTTTGTGGAAATAAACATTATGGGTCAAAACAAATACCTGTTTAATCTGAGAATTTTCGCTTTTTGCATCTTCCATAACGCCTTTAATTAAGCTACTAACAATGTAGAGGATGTCGCTATCTAATGATGAAATAGGGTCATCAAACACTACTACACGATTTATAGTTATACCAGAGGGGGATTGGGCTCCTTTAATTAGATAATAAAAGTACAAAAAGGTAATGAAGGTCTTTTCACCTTCACTCAATGTTTTGCTGGCGTCATCCCCATTTTCTCGAATAATCTGATAGTGATTGCCTTCATCAGCGTCACCAATAGAAAAGGAATTGAAACCGAATTTATCTAAAAGGTCATTAATTGCCTTTATAGTTGGTTGAATGGATGTGGTCTGTTTTTCAAGTTCTCTAACCTGTTTTTGCAAGCTTAGAAGCTTCGCTTCTTTATCTTTGAGGCGTAGTTCCATTCCCTGTATTGTTTGTGTCAGTTTAGTTTCCGTTTGCTCATGTTGCTTCAAATCATCCGATAGTTCATTTAGCACATAGCGCCAAACCTGCCCAGTCAAAACGCTCTTTTCAGCCTCAATATTGGCCACTGTTTTGTTATATTGATTTGCTTTTTCATTTGCTTGGAACACATAACTTTGTAACTGGTCAATCAGAGGTTCAACAGGATCTAATTCTATTTTTCTACTAGGTTCCAGAAACTTCTGAAACAACTTAGTGTGATTGCTTTTTAATATTTCGAAAAGCACTTTGGCTTGAGCGATAAACAGCTCAACACTGAGAAAAGGGTGGTTTAGTTCTGTATAGCTTTGGACTGTACCGGTTAGATGATTGCTAGTTCGTTTATATTCTGATTGCAACAGCTGTAGTTCTCCCATGTCATTGTCATAGGCTTCGTTGAAAAATGCTTCAAGGTTACTTGCAAAGTTACTGTCTGTAGGTTGTTGGCAGAATGGGCAAGTATCAGGCTGTTTTTCATGATACTTTAGGCCTTGTTTAACCCAATCACTGTTTCCTAAGCGATCAATGAGGGAAGCAATATCAACATCCTGATTCCCAACAATAACTTTTCGAAGTAAAGGATCTTTCTCAAGGGTAACAAGTTGAACCGCTGATAGATTTTCAAGAAGCTCGACCCGTTTGATATTGCTTGAAAAAACGGTTTTTCCTTTCTCTTTTAGCTCGTCCAACGATAGCAATTCAGCATTATTCGATACTTGCTCAGCTAAGACTTTCTCTTTGAATCGTTCAGCATTATTACGAACTCCGATAAACGCTTGTGAGAAGTACTCATCATGTAATTGTTTCTGCTTCCAGCATTTCTTCTGAAGGGTAAGCCCAAGCTCCTTAAGTTCTTTGGACTTACCAGAGTTACCATCTTCGCCATTCAACTGGTTCACGAGGCTTGAAATTTGGTCGTTTAATTTTTTAATTTCGGGCTGTAGGTCTGCTATCTGTCGCTCGGCTTCCACTTGGTTCTCGCCCAAGGTGAAAACTCCTCGTAGGGGATCACCTTGGTTGAAATTCTGCTCTACGAAATCTCGATTGTAAACCATACATTGAAGCTCAATCCCTCCTTGCCATGTTAATGCACATTGCTCGTGCCCTATGGCACGGGCAATTACACGGCTTATGGTAGTTTTTCCCGTTCCGTTTGCCCCGAAGATGTAATTGATACAACGAAGATCGTTGAGTTTTGCAGGGGTTCGATAAGTAGCTATTGGTGGAGTTATTTGAATTTCGCAGAGCATACTCGTTCCTTTGAGGTTTGGAGTGGGCGTTTACGTGTGTAGCTCACCAACCAAAAACAGTCTCTACAAACTAGTCTTTAAATATGAATAATTCAATGAGCGAAATCAACTGTTTGAAGAATAGGCAGAGTTAGTTTCACCCAGAGTGCGTCGCTGAACCCACGCTACGCCTGCGCGCTTTATGTGTCGAAAATAACGCAGTCATGCAAGCACTTCAGTACAAGCAATAGCTGGTGCTGCGGATAGGTGTTACTGCTCGGATCGTAACGCAAAAAAACGCAAAAGTAAGACGACTACACAGACAGCAAAAAGTAGGTGGCTCTCTCAGAGTTCGGGAAAGCCCCCAAATTCATGGAGCCCTATATAAGGGTAGGGGAATTGTATATCACAGACTGATAGTAACTGAGTTGTCCTGGCGCTCATGGCCACGATGATATTGCTATGTGTGAGTACGTGTTTTTTGACTGGGGTTTTGCACGTATTTTGCACCTATTTTGCACAAGTGCTTTTTTGTGCTCCCAGCAATATGGAAAAACTTCAATGTTATGAGGGAGTTAAATGGTCGGCATAGCAGGATTTGAACCTGCGACCCCTGACACCCCATGACAGTGCGCTACCAAGCTGCGCTATATGCCGACTTGGGGTTCACTATAATGATTTTTTGATGAAAGGCAATAAGTAATTGTTTCAATTGAATGTTATTTGTACTTGATTGGTTTGGCTGCGGATTTGTTGCACAGTTTATTTGCAGAGGATAGAAAAAGAGGGGAGGTAGCATTGTCTGCTACCTCGGTAACGGGTTACTTGTGCCAGATACCTTTAGGCAGAGTCTTTAACACTTCAGGTTTTTGTGAAGGGTCAAAAACAGGGGTTTTGCCTTGTTTAAGCTGGGCACGGTAGTCTTTAGCTAACCAGATAACAATGCCAGATAACATGAACAATGCAACTACGTTGACGATGGCCATCAGGCCCATGGAGATATCAGCAAGTGTCCAGATCAAACCAAGCTCGCCGACTGCACCAAACATCACCATAGCCAGTACACAGGCTCGGAAGATAAACAGGCCTTTGGGATGGTTGTGCTCAAGGAACAGTAAGTTGGTTTCTGCATAACTATAGTTAGCGACAATGGACGTGAAGGCAAAGAACAGGATAGCGATGGCGACAAAAATCGCGCCCCAGTCACCGACATGCTCAACCAGTGCAGCCTGTGTTAACTGAATACCCGTTACACCAGATTCTGGCACAAGCTGGTTTGATAACAGAATAAGTGCCGCTGTGGCACTACAGATAACAATAGTATCTACAAATACGCCAAGCATCTGAACGTAGCCCTGAGAAGCAGGGTGGTTTGGATTCGGTGTTGCGCTTGCTGCGGCGTTTGCAGCGCTACCCATACCGGCTTCGTTAGAGAACAGGCCGCGTTTAATCCCCTGGATCATGGCCTGCATGACAGCATAACCTACGGCACCGCCTGCAGCTTGTTCAAAACCAAGTGCACTGTTGATGATCAGCATAAAGACGTCAGGTAATTGGCTGGCGTTCATGACACATACAACGATGGCCAGTAATAAATAGGCGATAGCCATAAAGGGCACGGCCAGCTCGGCAAATCTTGCTATGGTCTTAAGGCCACCAAAGATAATAAAGGCCGAACCACAAACTAGCAAAAGGCCCATTACGTATTTAGGTACGTCAAAGGCAACTTCAAATGCTGCGGCAATCGAATTCGCCTGTACGGCATTAAACACTAAACCAAACGCCAGGATAAGACATAAAGAGAAGAGTACACCCATCCAACGCTTGTTCAGACCATACTCCATATAATAAGCAGGACCACCACGGAAGTTGCCTTCATCGTCTTTGGTTTTGTATAGCTGAGCCAGTGCACTTTCTGCAAAGCTTGTCGCCATGCCGATAAGCGCGATGAGCCACATCCAAAAAATGGCGCCTGGTCCACCTAAATAGAGTGCAACAGCCACACCGGCCATATTACCGGTTCCTACCCGGGCGGCAAGGGAGGTACAAAAAGCCTGGAAAGAAGAGATACCGTCTTTGGCGCCGCTTCGGCTGTTTGCCATCACTTTAATCATGTATGGGAATTGGGTGAATTGAATGAAACCCAGTCGGAGGGTAAAGAAAACACCTGCTGCAATTAATAGGTATATAAGTATATGACCCCACAGCAAGCCGCTTATTGTATTAAAAAAGTCAGCCATTGGATTACGACCCTTATTATAGATATAGCAGAACGGGTAAATAAGGTGGCGTAATTTACCACAGGACCGCGTTCAACTCTAAATATTATTGTCTTATCCACAGGTTTTTGTGGGTAACTTGTGTGGTGTTTGTGCGGTTTTTTGGGGTAAAAAATTAATCCCAAAAAGTACTAAAAAGCGCTTGCGCTGGGTTTCGATTTCCCTATAATGCGCATCCACCGACACGGAGCACAACGCTGAAAAGCAACGAGCTAAGTGAGGGGAAAGCCAAACGGAAAGCTTAATTAAGAAAAATTAAATTTTCTAGTTGACTTTAAAAGTGAAGCGGTTAATATGGCGCTCCACTTCGCAGCTAGGCTGCGGTAACTAACTGAGGTTAGTTATTTGTTCTTTAAAAATATGAAGCAATCATCTGTGTGGGCACTCGTACAGATTGAGTTCTAACAGCGGATTTCAGTTTACTGAATGACGCACAAAAATTTAGAGTCTCAACTGAACTGAGTGACTAACATAGTCAATTCGTTTTGATTTTACTTTTTTAAAAGTAGAAGCAGACAAAATCAGAATTCATTGAGCACGAAACTTCGGTTTCAAAAAAACTTTTAATTGAAGAGTT